>NZ_JAGPUP010000536.1:0-58976 GCF_018069605.1 Microvirga sp. HBU67558
ATCGAGCTGTCAAGAACAAAGTGAGAACACATCGTTGCGCAGACCCTGCCACGTCATCACCGGCCCTGTGCCGGTGATCCCGATCCGGGAAGCGCCGCGCCTCACCGCAGCGGGATGGCCGGGACAGGCCCGGCCATGACGGGGTGCGTGGAATGACGGGCGGTGGGTAGCCATGACGTGGTGGGTGTCAGGACGGGCGGAGGGTGGCGGAACGGCCGCAGGATGACGGGAGCCGCTCCACGAGACTGCCGGGGCCGTTCCGGAACGACCGGGACACGACGCCATTGACAGCCCCCTTGCTCTCCCGCATCCAAACGTCATGCCGCAGACCGCCACCGTCCGATCCACCGGCGATTTCCACGCCGACCGCCGCTATGAGTATGCCCGCTCCGCCTTCGACGAGGGCGACTTCGAGGCTGCCGCCGACCTGGCCCGTCAGGTGCTCGAGCTTGCCCCGGACTTCGCTCCGGCCCAGGCGATGCTCGGTCGCTCGGCCGCCGAACTGGGCCTAGCGGACGAGGCGGTGAACGCCCTGCGTCGCGCCCTCGCGCTCGAGCCCGAGGATGCGCTGGGCGTGCGGATCGACCTCGCGCGGCTCGGTGCGCTTGCGCCCGAGGCGGCGATCACCGATGGCTACGTGCGCGCGCTCTTCGACGACTACGCGCCGAAATTCGACCGGCACTTGACGAGAAGCCTCGCCTATCGGGGACCGGCGCTGATCGCCGACGCGCTGCGCCGGGCCTGCTCCAAACGGATGCGGGAGTACCGCTTCGGCGCCAGTCTCGATCTCGGTTGCGGCACGGGGCTGATGGCGCAGGAGCTCGCAGGATGCTGCGCGTCCATCGAGGGCGTCGATCTCTCGCCGCGCATGCTCGAGAAGGCGCAGAAGACGAAGCTCTACGACGCCCTGCACGAGGGCGAGCTCCTGGCGTTCCTCGCCGGCCGCCGGACGGGCGAGGCCGATCTCGTGGTGGCGGCCGACGTGTTCGTCTACATGGCGGCGCTCGATGCCGTGTTCCGCGAGGCGCATCGGGTGCTGGGCCGCGAAGGGCTCTTCGCCTTCACCGTGCAGGCGCACGAGGGCGAGGGCTTCATCCTCGGGGCGGATGCCCGCTACGCCCACAGTGGATCCTATCTGCGCGACGTCGCGGACAGCACGGGCTTCGATGTCGTGATCATCGAGCGCGTCTCGACCCGGGAGGATCGCGGCGTGCCGGTTCCCGGGCTTCTGGTGGTGATGCAACGCTAGGCTCCCGGCAACCTTGGACGTCATGGCCGGGCCTGTCCCGGCCATCCCGATCCGGTGAGGCGCGGCGCTTCAGACCATCGGGATCACCGGCACGAGGCCGGTGATGACGTGAGGGGCTGCCGGCCCTTGGTGAACCGGTCTGCGAATGAGGTTGCGTCTTGCAGAGTAGCCTACTCGGCCCGCGCCGAAGGATGCGGGGCGCTCTCGTAGCAGCCGGCCACCGACTGGTCGAAATCGATCACCGAGCCGGTCATCATGCCGGATTCCGAACTGCACAGGAACGCCACGGCGCGCGCCACCTCCGCCGGCTCCAGCAGGCGGCCGAAGGGCTGCTCCTTCATGGCCCTCTCCAGCCAGCCGTCCTGGGCATCGTGGTAGGTCTTCATGATCCGGTCCTCGCCCGGCGTGTTCATCCAGCCGATGTTCAGGGCGTTCACCCGGATGCGCCACGGCATGAGGCTGAAGGCGGCGTTCTTGGTCAGCGTGGCGAGCGCGCCCTTCGAGCCGCTATACGCGGTGATGAAGGGCTGGCCGCCATGGGCCGACATGGACAGGATGTTGACCATCGCGCCTTCGATCTTCTCGCGCCGCATGATCTTGGCGGCTTCCTGCATGAGGAAGAAGGGCGCACGCACGTTGACCGCGAACATGCGGTCGAAGAGTTCCGGGCTCGTGTCGAAGATCGTGCCGCGATCGGTGATGCCGGCCGCGTTCACCAGCACGTCGACGCGCCCGAACACGGTGTCCGCCCGCGCGGTCACCTGACGGGCCTCGTCGACGCTCTCGAGATCGGCCTGCACGAATTCGGTATGGCATCCCTGTCCCGAGATCTCGCGGGCCACCGCGTGCCCGCGCTCCGCGTTGCGGCCGCAGATCACGATGCCCTTGGCACCGCGCTCGGCGAAGGTGCGGGCGATGGCTTCGCCCAGGCCTTGGGTCCCCCCGGTGACGACCGCGATGGCGTTCTGGAACTGGAAGTCGTGCGGCATGACGTGTGCCTTTTCATTCTCGTTGCTGGCTTTGCCCAAGCTGACGGTATCGCGGGCCGGATGGCAAGGGTCCGGCCCTGAGTTTCGACGGGTGTCTACACGGTCAGCTCCTTGACCATTTCCCAGCAGGGAACCGGGACGGGGCCCGCACGGGTCTCGGCGTCCTCGGTGACGGTTTCCGTGCAGCGCCAGCCGCAGCGCTCGTAGAACGAGCGGGCGCCGTGATTGCCGACGAGGCAGCGCAGATGGGCCTTGTCGAAACCGCTGGCCCAGATCGCATGTTCGCTCGCCTGCAGCAGGGCGCGCCCGATCCCGAGGCGTCGCCCCTCGCGGGCCACGTAGAGCTGGCCGAGCAGGTTGTCCGCCCAGGCCGCGAAGCCGAGCAGCCGGCCCTGCCCATAGACGGCGAGCGGCGGCACGGGAAAACGCTTCACCCGCTCGATGAAGAAGCCCTCGTCGCGATGCTCGGCCACGCTCGAGGGCTGCAGCGGGGCCTGCGTCTCCAGCCAGACCGCGTGGTAGAGCCGGCCGATGGCTTCCAGCTCATCGTCTTCGGCTGCGCGAAGCTCCTCGCTCATCGTCCTCCCCTCGTGCCGCCATCATGGTAATTTTGTTTCGTTCGTCAAGACGCGGTCTGGCGAATGGCACACCGTACCTTATCTTGAGGACAGATGTCCCACGCGCCGGCCTCCCTCCTCCCAAAGATCTTCCGCGACTGGTTCAGGCACCGAGGCTGGAAGCCCCGGGAGCATCAGCTCGACCTTCTCGCCAAGGCCCGGGAGGACCGCTCCGTGCTGCTCGTGGCGCCGACGGGGGCGGGCAAGACCCTCGCGGGCTTCCTGCCGAGCCTGGTGGAACTGGCCGAGCGGGGACCGGGTCGCGGCACGGCCAAGGACAGGCGCGGCCTCCACACCCTCTACATCTCTCCCCTCAAGGCGCTGGCCACCGACATCGCCCGCAACCTCGAGGCGCCCGTGCAGGAGATGGGATTGCCCATCCGCATCGAGACGCGCACCGGCGACACGCCCTCCCACAAGCGCGCCCGGCAGATCGAGCGTCCGCCGGATATCCTGCTCACCACGCCGGAGCAGCTGGCGCTTCTCTTGGCCCATGCGGAGGCGCGGGAGTTCTTCAAGGATCTGCGCCGGGTGGTGCTCGACGAGCTGCATTCCCTCGTCACCTCGAAGCGGGGCGACCTTCTGTCGCTCGGGCTCGCGCGGCTTGTCGCCATCGCCCCGCAGGCGACCGCCGTGGGGCTGTCCGCTACGGTGCGCGAGCCGGACGATCTCAGGCGCTATCTGGTGCCGCAGCGCTCGCCGTCTCCGTCCGAGGAAGAGGTGGAGCGCGGTCAGCTTGCCGACCTCGTCGTCGTGCAGGGCGGCGCGCAGCCCGACATCCGCATGCTCGAAATCGACGAGCGCCTGCCGCTCGCCGGCCACACCGCCTCTCTCTCCATGCCGGCGATCTACGATCTCATCCGGGATCACAAGACCACCCTCGTCTTCGTCAACACGCGGCTGCAGGCGGAATACACGTTCCAGGAACTCTGGAAGCTCAACGACGACAACCTCGCTATCGCGCTTCATCACGGCTCCCTCGACGTGTCGCAGCGCCGTCGCGTCGAGGAGGCGATGGCGGCCGGAAGGCTGAAGGCGGTGGTGTGCACCGCGACGCTCGATCTCGGCATCGACTGGGGCGACGTGGATCTCGTGGTGAACGTGGGCGCGCCCAAAGGCGCATCCCGGATCATGCAGCGCATCGGTCGCTCGAACCACCGCATGGACGAGCCGTCGGAAGCCTATCTCGTGCCGGCGAACCGCTTCGAGATCCTGGAATGCCGCGCGGCACTCGACGCGGTCCACGAGGCCGCGCAGGACACGCCGGATGCGCGCACCGGCGCCCTCGACGTGCTCTGCCAGCACATCCTCGGCATGGCCTGCGCCGAGCCGTTCAGGCTCGACGGATTGTACGAGGAGGTGCGCTCCGCCGCGCCCTATGCGGGCCTGACCTGGGAGGATTTCGAGGCCTGCGTCGCCTTCGTGGCGACGGGCGGCTATGCGCTGCGGGCCTATGAGCGCTTCGCCAAGATCGTCAAGGGCAAGGACGATCTGTGGCGCGTGCGCGACGCGAAGGTGGCGCAGCAATACCGGCTGAACGTGGGCACCATCGTCGAGTCCAGCATGATCAAGGTGCGGCTCGGCAAGTCGGCGCGCTCGCGGCCCGGCACCGTGCTGCCGCGGGGGCGCATCCTCGGCGAGATCGAGGAGTACTTCGCCGAGACGCTGACGCCGGGCGATACCTTTCTCTTCGCCGGCGAGGTGCTGCGCTTCGAGGGCATCTCCGAGGACGAGGCGCTGGTGACCCGCGCGGGCGCCGGCACCGACCCGATGATCCCGTCCTACGAGGGCGGCAAGTTCCCGCTCTCCACCTTCCTGGCCGCGCGGGTGCGGCAGATCCTCGCCGATCCCTTCGAGTGGGACCGCCTGCCGCAGCAGATGACCGACTGGCTCCTGCAGCAGCGCCGGCGATCGCTCCTGCCCGGGCCGCGCGACCTCCTGGTCGAGACCTTTCCCCGCGGCAACCGCTTCTACATGACCTGCTTTCCCTTCGAGGGACGGCTCGCCCACCAGACGCTGGGCATGCTGCTCACCCGCCGGCTCGAGCGGGCGAAGCTCAAGCCGCTGGGCTTCGTGGCCAACGATTACGGCATCGCGGTCTATGCCTCGGGCGACGTCGCCGACCGCGCCGCGCGCGATCCCGCCTTCATGGACGACCTGTTCTCCGAGGACATGCTCGGCGACGATCTCGAGGACTGGCTCGCCGAATCCTCCCTCATGAAGCGCACCTTCCGCCAATGCGCGGTGATCGCCGGCCTCATCGAGCGCCGCTTCCCGGGGGAGAAGAAGACCGGCCGTCAGGTCACGATCTCGACAGACCTCGTCTACGACGTGCTGCGCAAGCACGAGCCCGACCACGTGCTCCTGCGCGCCTCGCGGGCGGATGCGGCAACGGGACTCCTCGACGTGAGGCGTCTCGGCATGATGCTAGAGCGCATCCGGGGGCGAATCATCCACAAGCCGCTCGACCGGGTTTCTCCTTTGAGCGTGTCCGTCATGCTGGAGATCGGCCGCGAGCGCGTCTATAGCGACAACGCGGACGAGATTCTAGCCGAGGCGGAAGCGGCGCTTCTCGACGAGGCTTTGGCGTGACGGCATTGCGGAAGAACAAACAGACAACACATGAGATCGAGCTGGCCGGTCAGCTGGCCCTCCTCGACCTGACGGGGGCGATGTATCTGCCCGCCCACGACGCCCTGCTCGTGGCCGATCTCCATTTCGAGAAGGGCTCGTCCTTCGCCCGGCGCGGCATGATGCTGCCGCCCTACGACACCCGCGAGACGCTTCTGGCGCTCTCCGACGCGGTACTCCGCTTCGACCCGAAGACCGTCGTGGCGCTCGGCGACAGCTTCCACGACATCGGCGGGCCGGACCGCCTCGGCGACGAGGAGCGCGCCACCCTCGCGCAAGCGCAGCAGGGCCGCGACTGGATCTGGGTCACGGGCAACCACGACCGCATCCTGCCCGACAGCATCGGCGGGCAGGTGGTGGACGAGATGGCGCTCGGCTCCCTCACGCTCCGCCACGAGCCGGCGGCAGGCGAGCAGGCCGAGATCGCCGGCCACCTGCACCCGGTCGGCAAGGTGGTCATGCGCGGGCGCGCCACACGGCGGCGCTGCTTCCTCACCGACGGTCGGCGCTGCGTCATGCCGGCGCTCGGCGCCTATGCGGGTGGGCTCAACGCCTGCGACGCCGCCTTCAAGCCGCTCTTCCCGAACGGCTTCACGGCGCATCTCATCGGCACCGAGCGCATCTTCGCCATCGCCCGGTCGATGCTCTGCCGGGACTGAGGAGAGCCGTCGCCCCCTTGTGCTGTCATGGCCGGCACGGGTCCGGTGATGACGGGGAGCGGGGAACCCGCCCGCAGACCTGGCGCGGATCAAGCCGTCGCTTCCTATCGCGGGCGCTTCCGGGACCGTCGCGAGTTACCCGGCCGTCTTGACGACCGGATCCTCCGAGAACCGCGCCTGCCGGGGCGCGAGCTCATGGCCCTGCGGCTGGGTGAGGATCCCGTAAAGCTCCGGCCGGCGTCCCCGGATCCAGCGGCGGCCGGTGGCGAGCGGCAGGAGGCCGAGGTCGAGATCGGCCACCACCAGGGCGTCCTGCGCCTTCCAGGTCTCGTCCACGATGCGGCCGTAGCAGTCGATGATCATGGCGTTGCCGGTGCGCACCTCGCCGTCGTCTTCCCCGACCCCGTTGGAGAAGAGAAGGAAATAGCCGTTGTCGTGGGCGCGGGCCGGCAGCCAGCGCAGCAGCCATTCGCGTCCCTTCGGGCCCCGGAACTCGGCCTCGATGGTCTCGGGATCACGATGGCGGTTCTCCCAGAGGGCGGGGTCGATGAGCCCCATGGCCTGCGGGCTGCGGGACAGGCAGCCGCCGGTCTGGTGCGGCGCCATGACGATGTCGGCGCCGAGCAGCGCGGTAGCGCGGGCGTTCTCCACGAGGTTGTTGTCCCAGCAGATCAGAACCCCGATCCTCACGCCCCAGGGCGTGTCGAAGACCGTGTAGCTGTCGCCGCTCGCGATGTGGTCGCTTTCGAAGGCATGGAGCTTGCGGTGGCGGTGGACACGTCCGTCGGGCAGGCAGACCACATAGGTGTTGAACAGGCGCCCGTCGTCGGCGCGCTCGATCAGACCGACCCCGATGGCCATGTCGTGGCGGGCCGAGAGCGCGAGGACGGCCTGCGTGGAGGGGCCCGCCGGCACCGGTTCGGCCAGCGCCTCCAACCGTTCACGTCCGAGATTGCGCACGTGCCAGTACCCGGTGAGGCACATCTCCGGAAAAGCCAGGATCTTGACGCCCTGATCCGCAGCCTCGCGGGAGAAGCGCTCCACCACCGCCATGTTGGAGGTCTTGTCGTCGGCCTTGTGATGGAACTGAACCGTTCCGCACCGGAGCATCATGATGCCGTTCTCCCTGCATTCGCCGTCGACACGATTGCGTGACGACCCTGAGACGTAAAGACCTGAGCGCGTCCTGGTCAGTCCCGCCGGAAGATCGTGCTGGCGAGCCAGCCGAACAGGAGGGCGATGGCGGCGGTCGACAGGCCGTAGGCCAGGGACCAGTCCCGGGCGATGACGCCGACCTGTTCCTCGAACCCGGTCTTGACCAGCTCGAAATGGGTCTGCGTGCGGGCGAGGATCACCGTGTCGGCGAAGAGGGTCACGTCGACGTCGTAGTTGCCTGGCGGCGCCGTGGCCGGCAGGTCGATGCCGGCGCGGAAGATCTCGGGCGTCAGGAAGGTCACGCCGCGTTCGTCCTCGAGATAGAGGCCCTCCTGGGCCTTCAGCCGGTACAGGGCATCCCGGAAAGGCTGGTCCGCACCGTCGCGACGGCTCGTGAAATCGGCGGAATTGATGATGGCGCTCAGGCCGACCTTCTGGCGCTGCCGCAGCTGGTCGCTCGTGATCTCCTCGATCGGCCGGGAGCTGAGGACGTTCAGGTAGGCCGGCGCTGTCGGAAACTTCTGCTGTTCCTGGTTGATCCAGACCGGACCGAGCCGCTCCTTCTCGCGCACCGTGAGGAACTGGCGCGGGCCGCGGACGGTGACGACGATATCGTAACTTGTGGCGCGGGCGACCGTCTGGGCATCACGCTCGATGGCGCCGAACACGGCGATCTGCGTGCCCGTGTAGTTGGAATTGATCAGCACCCGGTGGTTCGACAGGGATGTGATCAGGGTTTCCGCCCGCGCGCTGACCATCGTGCCGACGAGGATCAGGAGGGCGCCGACGATCCTCACGTGCGCGTCTCCTGCGTGGTGATGGAGAAGGGCTCGTCCGGCTCCAGCACGAGTTCGAGGCCGAAGCGCAGGCCCACCGCCAGGAGCAGGATGGCGAGCAGGAAGCGGAACAGCTCCGCTCTCAGGTGCCTCCCCATGCGGGCGCCGAACTGCGCCCCGAACACGCCCCCGACGATGAGCAGGATCGCCAGGACCATGTCGACGGCCTGATTCGTCACGGCATGGAGAATGAGGGCCACGAGGGTGGTGCAGACGATCTGGAACTGGGAGGTTCCCACAACCACGTTGGTCGGCACCCGGAAGACGTAGAGAAGGGCCGGCACCACGATGAAGCCGCCGCCGATGCCCAGCAGGGCGCCGGCGAAGCCGATGAACAGGGACAGCCCGATGATCGGGATGATGCTCACATAGAGCTTGGATCGGTAGAAGCGCATGCGCAGCGGCCAGCCGAGATAGGGCGCGTGCTCGCCCGCCTGCCGCCGCAGGCGCACAGCGCCGCCCTTCCGCCGGCTCCAGAATTCCCGGATGCTCTCCTTCAGCATCAGGCTGCCCACGATGGTGAAGAGCGTCACGTAGGAAATGACGATCACGAGATCGAGCTGTCCGGCCCGTCGCGCCGCCGCGAAGAACCACACGCCCAGCGCCGAGCCGACGAATCCTCCTGCGACCAGGATGGCGCCGAGCTTGTGGTCGAGGGCGTTGCGGCGCAGCGCGCCGAGCACGCTGGTGGTGGAGGAGGCGACGATCTGCGCCGATTGAGTCGCCACGGCGACGGCCGGGGGGATCCCCAGGAAGATGAGGAGCGGCGTCATGAGAAATCCGCCGCCGATCCCGAAAAGCCCGGATATGAAGCCCACCGCCGCACCCATCCCGAGGATGAGAAGAACGCTCACGGGCATCTCAGCGATCGGCAAATAGATTTGCAACCCGGTTCCCCCATTGGCCGGTGCAGCCACGTCGTTGTTACAGCATCATGCAGGCGGTGTAACGGTCATGTTCTGAACGGAAGATGACAAAGCCTGCGTGCGCTCAACTCCGGTCGCCCTGAGTTCGATCCAGAGCGGCCGTTCGGCCCGGGACGGCGACGGGCGGTCTGTTGGCGAGAGGATCGACCGGCCGAGGGCGCCAGGCTTCGAGAGCGGCCTTGGCGGCCTTCAGTTCGGCCGCGCTCAGGCGCCCGGCGATCTCGTCCCGCTTCTGGCCCGCCTCCGCGTCTCCCTGGTCGGCCGCGAGGGAGAACCACCGGAATGCCTTCGCCGGATCCGCCTTGGCCCCGATGCCGAGGGCGAGCAGGACGCCCAGATTGTATTGGCTGTCCCGCAGGCCGGACTCGGCAGCCTCGCCGTACCAACGCATCGCGGCGACGTAATCCGGCTTCCCGTTCCTGCCCGAGGCGAGAAGGGTGGCGAGATTGTGCATGGCGCGGATGTTGCCGCCCAAGGCCGCCCGCTCGTACCAGAAAGCGGCCTGCTTGAGGTCCAGGGGAATACCGTCGCCCTTCTCGTGCATCGTGGCGAGCCGCTCCTGCGCCGGAGGAAGGCCAGCCTGAGAGGCCCTCTCGAAAAGGCGGGCGGCGGCGGTCATGTCCTTTGCCATCCCGCGTCCCTCGGCGGCCCGGGAGGCGATCTCATAGAGCGCTGCCGCGTCGCCCGAAAGGGCCGCCTGCTGCAGGCCCGCCGGGGCATCCGCCGGGATGCCCTTGATGGTCGCAGGATCGACGAGAAACTGCCCGGACACGAGCGGATCGGCGGACACGGCCCCGGTGGCGAGGCTGGACGACTGGAAGACGCTCAGATCGGCGGCTTGAGAAGCATCGGTGGCGGTGCCGACCGGCTTCGCATCGGCGGCAGGCGCCGCTTCCTGCCGCACGCTCGCCGGCACCGGGTCGGGCGAGACCCGCCCGATGGACAGGATCGGGTAGGTGCCGGTCGCCAGGATCAGAAACGCCACCCCGAACAGGAGAGGGCGCCGGCGGCTGTCGAGGCTGCGGCGCAGGCGCTCGAACAGGGACGCGACGCCGGCTGCGGATTCATCGGCCTCGGGCTGTTCGGCCTCGACCGCGGACCCGGCCTCCTGCTTCAGGGGCGACGGGGTGGAAACGGGGGCAGGCTCCGGGATCGCGCTCTGCGCGGCCCGTCGCGCGGCCGCGATGAAGCTGGCGCGCAGATGGCCGAGATCGGGTTCCGGAGTCGGTTCGGGCGGCGCAACCGTCGGGGCTGACGGGGAGGCGGCGTCCGGAGGAGGCGGGGCGGCCTCATTCATCTGCGACAGGGTGGCGGCATGGAGCCTGCGCACGGCGGCTTCGAGACGATCCGCGGGCAGCCGCGGCCCCGCGGGCGCTGCCGGCATGGACGGGCCCGGGCCGGCCGTCACGGGAGCGTCCCCGTTCGGCAGCCGGGACGTGAGGGCTTCCAGCGCGTCGCGGACGGCCCGGAGGGTCTCCTGCGTCTTCTTGTCGGACCTATTGTGAAGGGCCTTCAGCTCGACGACCCCATGCCTGAGGGCATCGAGATCGCCGGAATCCGGCAGGGCAGGGCGAATGTCGTTCAGCACGGTCCTGGCCGCACGCTCCGCGATGCCGACCGCCTCGTCCTGAAGCCTCTTGAGGTGTCCGCCCGCCTCGGTCAGGGCCGTCTGCAGGGCTTCCCCCGGAATCTGATCGAACCGTTCGGCCAGAGCCGCCACCTGGCGCTCGAGAGTATCTAGGCCCGTGGGCTGAGACGGCGTCCGCTCAAGCTTCTGGTCGATGGATCGCAGCATCTGGGCCATGCCGGAGGTATCGGCCTGCCGGACGAGTTCGCGCAGCTCCTGCTCGATGCGGTCGAACCGCTCGATCAAGGGCTCGCGGGGCTGCGCCTCCCTTTCGGCAACGGCCTCGATCCGCGAGGATAGGTGCTCGATCCTGTCGATCAGCGTCTCGCCGCCAACGGCGCGGCCTTCCGACAGGCCGGCCATCCGCTCGGTCAGCAGCGCGAGCTGCTCGCTGATCGGGGTCAGGTCCGCCGGTGCCGGTTGAGGACGGCGGGCGAGGAGGTCCACGCTGCGGCTCAAGGTCTCGAGCTGCTCGGGAACGCGGCTCGTCTCCTGCGCCGTGGCAGTGACGTAGAGAGCCGAGCAGACATCGTCGAGGGAGGTCTTCAGAGCGGTGAAATCGCTCTTGCTCACCTGATGGAGGCGCAGTTCCGACAACTGGCGGGCGAGGGTCTCGATCTCGCCGGACAGCCGGGCGATCTGCTGCGGCTCGGCCCGGTGCGCCAGATCCTGGCGCATGTCGACGATCTGGCCGCTGAGGAAATCCACGACCGAGCGGTCCACCCCGGACGCGGCCATCGCGTCGATCTTGGCTTTGATGTGGTCGATGTCCTGGCCGATGCGCCCGTGCAGCTCGTCGCTCACCTCTCCCGCAAGCGACCGGATCTGCTCGTAGAGCACGGTGATCGAGCCGGCGAGGGTGCGCATATCCTTGACCGTCGGCCCCTGTCCGAGATCCTTGGCGATCGACCCGAGGGCCGCGTCGAGAGCCGCGATCTCCTCACGGGTCGCCAGGCTTTCGATGCCTGAGCGGAGGCCGTCGATCTCGGCGCGGATCCCGTCGACGGCAGGGATAAGGGTCGGATTGGGCTGTTCGAGATGGGAGGCGAGACGGGACATGTCGGCCCGCAGGCCGACCAGGGTTTCGGACACGGGAGCGAGCGCCTTGAGCGCCTCCTCGACCGGAAATTCGATGCGGGGCGGGGCAGTCCGTTCCGCGGTGACCTGCCGCTCCACCGTCTCGAGACGCTCCTTGAGAGACGACAGGGCCTCCGAGAGAACCGCGGCGATCCGGTCCTGCTGATCCGCTGAGCTGCGGGAGGCATCGTTCAGGCGGATCTCCGCCTGCTCGATCCAACTCGCCATGGATTCGAGTGCCACCGCGGTCCGGGATGCCTGATCCTGGGCCGGACGCCCGCTCTGCGCCGCCACGGCGGCCATCAGGGTGTCGTAGTCGCGCTTGGGCCGCGAACGGGGGGACATCCGGGCGATGAGGCCGTCGAGATCGCTGCCCGCCCGCCATGGCGAGGGTCCGGGCCTGTCCTGCGTCTCTTCGAGAACGGCCGCGATCCATTCCTCGAGGCTCATGCCGGCCTGCCGAGCCGCGGCGGAGATCAGCGCGCGGGCATCGAGATCCAGGTCGTCAGATCTTGAGAAGACGGGTCGTCTCATGGTTGGGCTCGCCGGGATACGCGTGAACTCGAGAAGGCCCGCACGGCCCCGAGCCGGTGCGCGCCTGATGGGCCGGAGCCTGAACGAGGCGAATCACCCCGCGTCAAGACCCCCTGCCCAGCGCTGCAACTTCCGTCCGGCATAGTAAAAAACCCGTTAAACGGAGGGGATTTAGCGGCGAACCGGGCATGGGGATCCCATGACTTCCGCAACGGTAATCTTCCGAAGCGCTCTTCCTTTACCCCAGCGGCAGATCCGAAACGTAACACTCTTGCAAAGAGGCTAAATAATGTTCTATCATTTCATTACTGAAGGGGAAGTGCTCATACTTACCCTGTCATGAAGAAATCACGGGGGGTTCCATGGACCAATTTACGGGCAGCACTCCTGCCGGCGAGAGTGCAAAACTTTATACGATCGGCGATCTGGCCCGCGAGTTCGGGGTCACGCTCCGCACCCTGCGGTTCTACGAGGATCGCGGCCTTCTCTCCCCTCGACGGGACGGGACGGCACGCATCTATGATGCCCGCGACCGTGAGCGACTCTCCGTCATCCTCAAGGGCAAGCAGCTCGGTTTCACCCTGACCGAGATCCGCGCCATGGTGGCCGAGGAGCGGTCCGGCAACGGAGCGGCGATGAATCTCAAGCTGTCCCTCGACCAGATCGAAGATCAGATCCGCCATCTCGAGCAGCAGAGAGGCGAGATCGAGGAGGCTCTGGCCGAGCTCCATGCCCGGCGCGCCGGCCTCGCCGTCGCCGCCTGAGCCGCAACGCGATCGTCCGAGACAGCCCATCCGTTCGCAGATCCGCGGATCTGCGAACGGATGGGCGTTTTCGCTTGTGAGCGCGGACGGGCCGGGCAGGCTTCCTGCTGGAGCGGTCTCCCCGCCGCACTGAGACGCCACCGACCCTCGGTCCGGGCCGCAAGATCGGCAGCCGCTTCAGGATCCGATGCTCCTGGAGGAGGGGAAGTTCCGTCGGGACGGGGCCAGGCCGGGCCGGCCCCGATCGTCACGGCTTCCACCAAAGATTTCCCACCCTACCTCTTCCCAAGACGGCAGAATAGTTTATATGTGAACTATCTACTTGGCCGGCACCTTCCCCATGGGAACGTTCATGCCGGAATGGGATCTGGGAGAGTTCGAATGCCGGTCTACAAGGCCCCCGTCGAAGACGTCATGTTCCTCCTGAACGACGTGTTTCCGATTGAGCGTCACAACAACCTGCCCGGTTTCGCCGATGCGACCTCCGACACGGTGGAGGCGATCCTCGCCGAGGGCGCCAAGCTCTGCGAGGAGGTGTTCGCGCCCCTGAACCTCCCCGGCGACCAGGAGGGCTGCACCCGCCACCCCGACGGCTCGGTGACGACCCCGAAGGGCTTCAGGCAAGCCTACGACGCTTATGCCGCCGGCGGCTGGATGGGACTGGCCGCGCCCGGGGAGTACGGCGGCCAGGGTCTACCGTCCGTCCTCAACACGGTGATGCAGGAATTCGTCTCCTCGGCCAACCTGGCGCTCGGCATGTATCCGGGCCTGACGCAGGGGGCCATCGCGGCCCTCGTGGTGCACGGAACCGACGAGCAGAAGAAGACCTATCTGCCGAAGATGATCGAGGGCGCCTGGACCGGCACCATGAACCTCACCGAACCCCATTGCGGCACGGATCTCGGCCTCCTCAAGACGAAGGCCGTTCCGAACGGGGACGGATCCTACGCCATTTCCGGCACCAAGATCTTCATCTCGGCCGGCGAGCACGACATGGCGGAGAACATCGTTCACCTGGTGCTTGCCCGCATCGAAGGAGCGCCCGCCGGAACCAAGGGCATCTCGCTCTTCGTGGTGCCGAAGATCCTCGTCAATGCCGACGGCTCCCTCGGGGACCGCAACGGCGTCTCCTGCGGGTCGCTCGAGCACAAGATGGGCATCCACGGCAACGCCACCTGCGTGATGAACTACGACGGCGCCAGGGGTTGGCTGATCGGCGAGGCGAACCGCGGCCTCAACGCCATGTTCGTGATGATGAACGAGGCGCGGCTGGCGGTCGGCGTCCAGGGACTGTCCCAGTCGGAGGTCGCCTATCAGAACGCGGTGGCCTACGCGAAGGACCGCCTGCAGGGCCGTGCGCTCACCGGGGCCAAGTTCCCCGACAGGCCGGCCGATCCGATCATCGTGCATCCGGACGTGCGCCGCACGCTGCTCTCCATCAAGGCATTCAACGAGGCGGCGCGGGCGCTCATCGTCTGGACGGGGCTGAACAACGACATCGCGCACCGCTCGTCCGACGAGGCGCAGCGCCAGACCGCCGAAGACTACATGGGTCTCATGACCCCCGTGGTGAAAGGCGTGCTCACCGATCTCGGCTTCGACAATGCCGTCAAGGCGCAGCAGATGTTCGGCGGCCACGGCTACATCGAGGAATGGGGCATGTCGCAGTTCGTGCGCGATGCCCGCATCGCCATGATCTACGAGGGCGCCAACGGCATCCAGGCCATGGACCTTGTGGGCCGCAAGCTCGGCAAGGACGGCGGGCGCGCCATCATGGCGTTCTTCAACGAGGTCGGCGCCTTCTGCCAGGAGAATGCCGACGACGAAAGCCTGAAGGCCTATGTGGCGCCCCTGCAGCAGGGTCTCGGCCATCTGCAGCAGGCCACCATGTGGTTCATGCAGAACGCCATGGCGAAGCCCGACAATGCCGGCGCGGGCGCCACCGACTACATGCATCTCTTCGGACTCGTGGTCCTGGGGTACATGTGGGCCCAGATGGCGAAGGCCGCCCAGGCGAAGAAGGCTGAAGGCAACGGCGTTGCCGACAAGATGGATGCCAAGCTCCTGACCGGCCGCTTCTTCATGGAGCGGATGATGCCCGAGACCGGCATGCGTCTCGCCCGCATCTCCACCGGGGCGGACACGACCATGGCGCTGCCGGCGGAAGCGTTCTGACCGCGCAGCAAGTAAAGCGTTCCTTATCCGACAACGATCCCGGCGCGCCTCGCGTCCGGGACGACCACATGACCGGGAGACCCTCATGGCTGATGCCTTTATCTATGACGCCGTTCGCACCCCGCGCGGACGCGGCAAGCCGGACGGTTCGCTGCACGAGGTTCCGGCGGTCGATCTCGCCGTGACGGCGCTCGATGCCATCCGCAAGCGCAACGATCTCGATCCGATGCTGGTGGAGGACGTGGTGCTCGGCTGCGTGGATCCCATCGGCGAGGCCGGCGGCGACATCGCACGCGCCGCGGCCTTGAAGGCGGGCTTCGGCAAGGAGGTTCCGGGCGTGCAGATCAACCGCTTCTGCGCCTCGGGTCTGGATGCCGTGAACCTCGCTGCCGCGCAGGTCATGTCGGGCATGAAGGACATCGCCATCGGGGGCGGCGTCGAATCCATGAGCCGCATCGGCATGGGCGCGTCGGGCGGCGCATGGCCGGTCGATCCCGGCATCGCCATTCCCACCTATTTCCTGCCGCAGGGCATCTCGGCGGATCTCATCGCCACGAAATACGGCTTCTCGCGCGACGATGTCGATGCCTACGCGATCGAGTCGCAGAAGCGCGCCGCGAAGGCCTGGGACGATGGCCGCTTCGCCAAGTCCGTCGTGCCGGTGAAGGATGTCAACGGCATCACGATCCTGGCGAAGGACGAGCACATGCGGCCGCAGACCGATATGCAGTCGCTGGGCCAGCTGAAGGCCGCTTTCGTTCAGATGGGCGAGATGGGCGGCTTCGATGCGGTCGCGACCGCGGCGCATCCGGATGTGGAGTTCGTCAATCACGTGCATCACGCGGGCAACTCCTCGGGCATCGTGGATGGTGCCGCTGCGGTGCTCGTCGGCAGCCGGGAAGGCGGCGCGAAGGCCGGCCTGAAGCCGCGGGCGCGCCTGAAGGGCTTCGCATCCATCGGGTCCGATCTCGCGCTCATGCTCACCGGCCCCATCGACGTGTCGGAGCTCGCCTTGCGCAAGGCCGGCATGACGAAGGACGACATCGATCTCTTCGAGATCAACGAGGCTTTCTCGTCCGTGGTGCTGCGCTACATGCAGGCGATGGATCTCGACCCGGCGAAGGTGAACGTGAACGGCGGCGCCATCGCCATGGGCCACCCGCTCGGCGCCACTGGGGCCATGATCCTGGGCACCGTGCTCGACGAGCTGGAGCGCACGAACAAGCAGACGGCCCTGATCACCTTGTGCGTCGCCGCCGGCATGGGCACGGCTGCGATCATCGAGCGGGTTTGAGACGGCGGAAACGGGAGAACCACCATGACGAACTTCACCAATTTCCGCTTCGAGGTCGATGCCGACGGGATTGCGGTCGCCACCTGGGACATGCCCGGCCGCTCCATGAACGTGATCACCCCCGAGGTGATGGGCGAACTGGAGCAGATCATCGACGCGGTCGCCGGCGACGAGGCGATCAAGGGCTGCGTCATCACCTCCGGCAAGGAGGCTTTCTCCGGCGGGGCCGATCTCACCATGCTCCAGGGGCTCGGCGCCGAATATGCGCGGCTTGCGAAGGAAAAGGGCGAAGAGGCTGCGATGCAGTTCTTCTTCGAGGAATCGCGCCGGCTCTCGCTGCTCTACCGCCGCCTCGAGACCAGCGGCAAGCCGTTTGCCGCGGCCGTGCACGGCGTCTGCCTCGGCGGCGCCTTCGAGCTGGCGCTCGCCTGCCATTTCCGCGTGCTCTCGGATGTGGATTCGACCCGCGTCGGCCTGCCCGAGGTGAAGGTCGGACTCTTCCCCGGCGCCGGCGGCACGCAGCGCGTGGCGCGCCTGATGCAGACGGGCGATGCCCTGCAGATGCTGTTCAAGGGTGAGCAGATCCGCCCGCTGATGGCCCGCAACATGGGCCTCGTCCATGCGGTCGCGCCCCGCGACGCCATCGTCGAGACCGCCAAGGACTGGATCAGGAACGGCGGTTCCGCCGTCGCACCGTGGGACCAGAAGGGCTACAAGCTGCCGTCGAACAAGGTCTTTTCCGCCGCCGGCATGCAGATCTGGCCTCCGGCGAACGCCATCTACCGGCGCGAGACCCAGGACAATTACCCGGCGATCCGCGCGATCCTGGAATCGGTCTATCAGGGGCTGCAGCTTCCGATGGACCTCGCCCTGAAGGTGGAGTCGCGCTGGTTCGCCAAGATCCTGCGTTCGAAGGAGGCGGCCGCGATGATCCGCACGCTCTTCATCTCCATGCAGGATCTCAACAAGGGCGCGCGCCGTCCGAAGGACGTGCCGCCGACGAATCTGAAGAAGGTCGGCGTCGTCGGAGCAGGCTTCATGGGCGCGAGCGTCGCCTACGTCACGGCCAATGCGGGCCTCGACGTGGTGCTCGTCGACCGCGACATGGAATCGGCCGAGAAGGGCAAGGCCCATTCGCACAAGCTCATGAGCGACCAGATCATGAAGGGCCGCGCCAAGACGGCGGACCGCGATGCGCTGCTCTCCCGCATCACGCCGTCCGCCGATTATGGTGATCTCAACGATTGCGATCTCGTCATCGAGGCCGTGTTCGAGGATCCCAAGGTCAAGGCCGAGGTGATCCAGAAGGTCGAGGCCGCGATCCGCCCGGACTGCGTCTTCGCGTCGAACACCTCGACCCTGCCGATCACGGGTCTGGCCCAGCAGTCGAAGAAGCCCGGCCAGTTCATCGGCATCCACTTCTTCTCGCCGGTCGAGAAGATGATGCTGGTCGAGATCATCATGGGCAAGGAGACCGGCGATACGGCGCTCGCCACGGCGCTCGACTACGTGCGGCTGATCAAGAAGACGCCGATCGTCGTCAACGACTCGCGCGGCTTCTTCGCAAACCGATGCGTGCTCGCCTACATCCTCGAGGGACACCTCATGTTCACCGAGGGCCTGCCGTCCGCGATGATCGAGCAGGCAGGCAGGCAGGCCGGGATGCCGGTCGGGCCGCTCTCGCTCAACGACGAGGTCGGGGTTGATCTCGGCCTCAAGATCCTGCGCGCCACCAAGGCCCAGTTGGGCGAAGCCGCCATCGTGCCGGAGCAGGAGGACCTGCTCACCACGCTTGTGGAGAAAGAGGGGCGCCTCGGCCGCAAGAACCGCAAGGGCTTCTACGATTATCCGGAAGGCGGGCAGAAGCGCCTGTGGCCCGGCCTGAAGGATCTGCAGACCAAGCACGTCGAGCCCGAGTTCGCCGACATGCAGGAATTGAAGCAGCGCCTGCTCGTCACCCAGGCCCTGGAAGCGGCCCGCACCTTCGAGGAGGGCGTGATCACCGATCCGCGCGAGGCGGATGTGGGGTCGATCCTCGGCTTCGGCTTCGCCCCCTATACCGGCGGCGCGCTCTCCTACATCGACTTCATGGGCGCAAAGGCCTTCGTGGCCTTGTGCCAGAGCCTGCAGTCCAAGAACGGCGACCGCTTCGCGCCGCCGAAGATCCTCCTCGACATGGCCGCCTCGGGCGACACGTTCTACGGCCGCGCCGCAGGAACGAAGAAGGCGGCTTGATCGTCTCCCGCGTCTTGTCATCACCGGCCCTGTGCCGGTGATCCCGATCCGAGAAGCACCGCGCCTCGACTCAGCGGGATGGCCGGGACACGCCCGGCCATGACGGGGAGGGGCCCCGGCGAAATCTTGACCGATGTCCCACTGCGTCCCATGACTCGGAGGGTGTGAAGACACGGAGGGGCCTCCCCATGAAGCCGCACTATGCCATGATGGCGGGCTACAATGCGTGGTGCAACGAGCGCATCTACGATGTTGCCGCGCACTTGTCCGATGCGGACTACCGCGCCGACCGCGGGGCGTTCTTCAAGTCGGTGCACGGCACGCTGAACCATCTCCTCGCCACCGACCGCATCTGGCTGAAGCGCTTTTCCGGCCAGGGGGAGGCGCCGAACCGGCTCGACGCGATCCTGTTCGAGGATTTCTCAGCGCTTCGCGAGGCGCGCCAGAGGGAGGATGCGCGGATCGTCGCTTATGTTGACGGCCTGTCCGACGCCGATCTTGCCGGACGCATCCGCTATCGGACGATCACGAACCCGGTCGAGGTCGAGCAGCCGCTGGCGCCGGCGCTCGCTCACTTCTTCAATCATCAGACCCATCACCGCGGACAGGTCCATGGCCTGCTCACGGGCTTCGGCCTCGAGGCTCCCTCCCTCGACCTGATCCTGTTTCAACGCCAGACGGGCATGGGCTTGGCATGATGGGCCTGGCATGAATCTGTGGCTGCGCGTCCTTCACCTCATCGTCATGTCGCTCTTCCGAAGGAAGCTCGATCCGGCGCGGGACGTGTCGCGCCTGGGATTCCGGGTGTGGCTGCATGATCTGGATACGTCTCTGCATATGAACAACGGGCGCTACTGGACGCTCATGGATCTCGGGCGAACCGACATCATGATCCGGTCCGGCCTGTGGCGCCCCATCCTCAGGCACGGCTGGGTGCCCGTCGTGGGAGCGGGACAGATCCGCTTCCGGCGGGAGCTGAGGCCCTTTCGCGCCTTCACGCTGGAGACCCGCATCCTGACTTGGTCGGTCAGCCATGTGGTGATGGAGCACCGGCTGATCTCGAAAGCCAGGGACGGCCGCCCCGTGCTCAACGCCATCGCTCTCGTGCGGGCGGGGCTCTATGACCGCAAGGAGCGTCGCTTCGTTCCCATGGAGCGCCTGCTCGGCGAGATCGGGGTCGATGCGCAGGCGCCGGCGGCCGCCCCCGAAGTCGAGGCTTTCCTGGCGGCCGAAGAGACGTTGAAGAGCGCCGCCTGATGGTCCAAGGTGGGGCCGACGCCGTTCCGGCCTGCGAAAACCCCGAATCGGACCCATGCCCCGCATCATCGACTATTACTTCTCCCTCGTGAGCCCCTGGGCCTATATCGGCCATGCGCCCTTCATGGAGATCGCGCAGAAGCACGGCGTCGAGGTCAACTACAAGCCCGTCTTCCTGGGCCGCGTCTTCTCGGAAACTGGCGGCCTGCCCCTGGCCCAGCGCCACCCGGCGCGGCAGCGCTACCGGATCCTCGAATTGCAGCGCTGGCGTGAGAAACGCGGCCTGTCCTTCAACATCAGCCCGAAGCACTGGCCGTTCGACGTGAACCTCGCCGACCGTTTCGTCATCGCGATCACGGCGTCCGGCAAGAGCCCCGACGCCTTCCTGCGCCGGGCTTTCGCCGCCGTCTGGGAGGAGGAGCGCGACCTGTCCGATCCGCTCGTTCTCTCGGAACTGGCCGAGCAGGCGGGGCTCGACTCGTCCTCCCTCATGGACGTGGTGACCGGCAGCACCACCGAGGCGATCTATGCCCTCAACCTGGAAAACGCGGTGGCGGGCGACGTCTTCGGCTCGCCGGCCTATGTGCTCGATGGGGAAGTGTTCTGGGGCCAGGATCGGCTCGAACTGCTGGACGATGCGCTGACAAGCGGCCGCGAGCCCTACACACCGAGTTCGTGAGGCCCAGCCATGCAACCAAGGACGATCGGGCTCATCGGCGGCATGAGCTGGGAAAGCTCGGCCGAGTATTACCGCATCATCAACCAGGAGACGAACCGGCGCCTCGGCGGAGTGCACTCGGCCCAATGCCTGATGTATTCCTTCGATTTCGAGGACATCAAGCGGCTGCAGCATGACGGCGAATGGAACAGGCTCGCCGAGGCGATGAAGGAGGCCGCCCTGCGCCTGGAGCGCGGCGGAGCGGACTTCATCGTCATCTGCACCAACACGATGCACCGCCTCGCCGATGCGGTCTCGTCGGCCGTGGGCCTTCCGCTGCTTCACATCGCCGATCCCACGGCCGCGAAGATTAAGGCGGCGGGCTTGGAACGCATCGGCCTCCTGGGCACGGCCTTTACGATGGAGCAGGACTTCTACAAGGGCCGCCTGCAGCAGCATCATGGGCTCGACGTGATCGTCCCGGAAGAGGACGACCGGCGGATCGTGCACGAGATCATCTACAAGGAGCTCGTGCTCGGGACGGTCAGGCCGGAGTCGCGGCAGGCCTACCGAGAGATCATCGCGCGCCTGATCGAACACGGCGCACAGGGGATCATCCTCGGATGCACCGAGATCATGCTGCTGGTCTCGGATGCGGACAGCGCCGTTCCGTTGTTCGACACGACGACACTCCATGCGCTCGCGGCTGTGGATCGGGCATTGCAGGCGGAATGACGCCTTTCTCGTGACCTCTCCCACGTCATGGCCGTCCCCCCGACTTGATCCGGGGATCAGTCCCGGCCATCCCGACTTTCTGAAGCTCAGCGCTCTTGGAATCGGGATCACCGACACAAGGCCGGTGATGACGGAGTGCCGGTTCCTACTCCGCCGCCACCTTCGTGGCCCGCCACTGGGTCAGCAGGGCCCGCAAGGCCGCCGGCTTCAGGGGCTTGTTGAGCACATGGATGTTCATGGCCGCCGCGGCGTCGCGAACGACTGGCGTGCGGTCCGCGGTCACGAGCACGGCCGGCGTGTCGACCTGGGTCTTCCAGCGCAGGGCCTTGATCAGCTCAAGGCCGTCCGTCTCGTCGAGGTGATAATCCGCGATGATCACCTCCGGCAAGGCCTTATGCGTTCTGAGCGCCTGATGGGCGCTCTCCAGGTCCGACGCCGTCCAGGTGTCGCAGCCCCAGCCCGAGAGAAGCAGGCGCATGCCTTCGAGGATTGCCGGTTCGTTGTCGATCACGAGGACGCGCAGGCCTGACAGCATCGTCGCAGCCGGCTTCGGCGGCTCGGGCGTGGCGGCCGTCGCCGGAAGAGCCGCCACCACAGGCACCTCGACCCGGAACACGGATCCGCGTCCGACCTCCGAATTCAGCGTGATCGGATGTTTGAGCACGCGCCCGATGCGCTCGACGATGGACAGGCCGAGGCCCAAGCCCCGCGCGGCCTTCATGCCCTGATCGAGGCGCTGGAACTCGCGGAAGACGATGCGCTGCTTCGAGGGCGGAATGCCGAGACCCGTGTCCCACACCTCGAGCACGATATGGCCGCCGCGACGGCGCCCACCGACGATCACGCGGCCCGACGGCGTGTACTTGATCGCGTTGGAGATCAGGTTCTGCAGCAGGCGGCGCATCAAGCGCCGGTCGGATCGCACCGTCAGCGAGGAGGGCACGAAGGTGAGCTTGAGGCCCTTGTTGCGCGCCACGGGCTCGAACTCGCGCTGGAGCTGGCGGAACAGCTCGTCGATGCGGAAGCTCGACCATTGCGGCTTCATCGCGCCGGTGTCGAGGCGCGAGATGTCGAGGATGGCTGTCAGGATTTCCTCGACCGCGTCGAGGGAGGCGTCGATGTTCTCGGCGAGCGTCCCGTCGCCTGCTTCGCGGTCCCGCTCCACCAGGGAGACCGCATAGAGGCGCGCCGCATTGAGCGGCTGCAGGATGTCGTGCGAGGCGGCGGCGAGAAAGCGCGTCTTCGAGATGTTCGCCTCGTCGGCTTCGGCCTTGGCGCTGCGCAGGGCTTCGTTGAGGCGCGTCAGCTCTTCGGTTCGCTCGCGCACGCGCTGTTCCAGGGTCTCGTTCGCCCGGCGGCTCGCCTCCTCGGCCAGAACCGTTTCGGTCACGTCCGTGTAGGTGGTCACGTGGCCGCCGTCGGGAAGCAGGTTCGACCGGATCTCGATCACCTTGCCGGACGGATAGAGCCTGAGGCGCACGGGCTCCACATCGTGCCGGAACGAGTGCAGGCGCGCGGCCACCAGCTCGTCGATCTTGCCCGGTCCATAGGATCCGCGCGAGGCGTTGTAGTGCACGATGCGCTCCATGCTGATCCCTACATGCACGAAGTTGGGGGGCATGTCGTAGAGATCGATGAAGGCTTGGTTCCAGGCGAGCAGGCGCAGATCGCTGTCGAGCACGGTGATGCCCTGCTTGGCGTAGTTGAGCGCATGCTGGAGCAGGTCGCGGCTGTGCTGGATGGCCGCGGACGCATCGTCGAGCAGCTTGAGAGCGGCTTCCGTGGAAACGGTGCGGCGGCGCAGGAGCAGCGACAGCGCGAGGCGCGAGGACGCCGTGCCGATGGCCGATGCCAGGAGGTGCTCCGCGTAGCGCAGGAGATGGACATCGGCTTCGGCCCGCGGGTCGAGGTTCTGTCCGCGGCTATGGGTGAATCCTTCGAAAGATCGGTTCGTCCGCTCCTCGCCGAGGTAGCGGGCGACGGTGGCGCGCAGTTCGCCGACCGTGACGCTGGCGCGGAACAGGCGGAAGCTCGGGGCCGCCGAGGCGGCGGCTTCGCCCATGAACAGATCGGCCTGGATCTGCTCCATGGCGGTCACCGGCCGCCACAGGGAGAAGCCGATATAGCACAGGATGTTGAGCGTCAGGCTCCAGACCACGCCATGGGTCAGCTGGGGCAGGTCGACGCCGAACAGGGCGGTCGGTTTGAGGGCCGTGATGCCGAATGGACCGGTGACGACCACGTCGGACCAGAACACCCCGTCCCAGACGAGGCTCGGCAGGAGAAGCGTGTAGGCCCAGGTGAGAAAGCCGACCACGAGCCCGATGCTGGCCCCGAACGCCGTGCCGCGCGACCAGATGAGACCGCCGAGAAAGGCAGGCGCGACCTGCGCGATGGCCGCGAAGGAAAGAAGCCCGATGGCGGCAAGCGCCGCTTCGCCGGAGGCGCGGTAATAGGCATAGCCCAGGAGAATGACGACGACGATCGAGATGCGCCGCACGCCGATCACGAAATTGCCGGGATCGATTCCCGCAAAGGCGCGCCGCCGCAGGACGATGGGCATGACGAGGTGGTTGGAGATCATCACCGCCACGGCGACGGAGTCTACGATCACCATTGCTGTGGCGGCCGAGAATCCGCCCAGGAAGGCAATGACCGCGACGGTACCCGCCCCGTCGGCGAGCGGCAACGCCAGCAGGGTCATGTCCCGGTCGACCGCGCCCTCCGGAAACGACGCAAGGCCTGCGAGCGCGATCGGGATTACGAAGAGATTGATGAGGAGCAGATAGAGCGGGAACAGCCAAGCGGTCCGCTTCAGATCCGCGATGTCATGGTTCTCGACCACCGTCACGTGAAACTGGCGCGGCAGGAGGAGAGCCGCGCAGGTGGAGAGCAGGATGAGGGTGATGTAGCTGCCGAAGCCCGAGGTCCGGCTCATCAGATCCGCCGTGGTCCCCTGCGCGTGGAGGCGCTGGACGATGGCATCGTAGCCGTCGAACATCACGAACGTGATGTATCCGCCGACGATCAGGAAGGCGATGAGCTTGACCAGGGATTCCAGGGAGATCGCCAGAAGGAGCCCGTTCTGGTGCTCCGTCGCATCCGTGTGGCGGGTGCCGAACGCGACCGCAAACCCCGCCAATACGAGCGCCACCACGAAGGCGAGATCACCGATGAAGGGAAGCTGCGACGGGAACGTCTCGTTGGCCGCTCCGAGAAAGACGTCGAGCGATGACGAGACCGCCTTCAGCTGCAAGGCGATGTAAGGCACGGAGCCGACAAGGGCGATCAGGCTCACGAGGGCGGCCACCCGTTCACTCTTGCCGTAGCGGGCCGCGACGAAGTCGGCGATGGAGGAGATGTTCTGCGTCTTGGCCACCCTGACGATCCGGGCGACGAGGGGATAGCCCAAGCCGATGACGAGGATCGGCCCGATATAGATGGCCAGGAAGTCGAAGCCGGAATGGCTGGCGAGCCCGACGGATCCGAAGAAGGTCCAGGACGTGCAATAGACGGCAAGGGCGAGGGACGCGATGGTGGAGCGAGCCGGACCCTGAATGAAGCGCCGCCCGCCATAATCGCCCCAGTGGGCCACGGTGAACAGGAAGCAGAGATAAACCAGCGCCGACAGCACGACGGCCCAGGTGGCAACCATAGGCTCAACCCTCAAAAGCAAACGTCCAACAGGTTTAGCCGTTCAGGCGCACGAAAGCCATCGCAGGGCCGTCACAGGCCGCGATCCCATTCCGGTTCCGGCCCGAAACGCGCGGCCAGGAACGCCACGAAGGCGCGGACCTTGGCCGGAGCTTGCCGGCCCGAAGGCAGGACGGCATGGATGGCGGGCTCGTAGGTCGGGTAGTCGCGCAGGACCGGGACGAGATCGCCAGCCCGCAGGCTGTCGCCGACGATGAAGGTGGGCTGATAGATCAGCCCCTGTCCGGCAACCGCGGCGGCCAGGAGGGCATCGCCGTTGTTGGCCCGGAGGTTGCCCTGGATGGGCACGACCATGGCGCCGTCTGTGCCGAAGGTCCATCGGTTCGCCCCGATGGCGCTCGGCAGGGTGTAGCCGAGGCAATTGTGCCGGGCGAGATCATCCAGGGTCCGCAGGGTTCCGTGCGCCTCCAGATAAGCCGGGGATGCGCACACGATGGTCCGGCAGGGGGCGAGCCGCCGGGCAACGAGGCTCGAATCCTTCAATCGGCCGATCCGGACCGCCAGATCCCAGCCTTCCTCCATGAGGTCGACATAGCGGTCGGCCAGTCCGAGGTCGAACGAGACCGCAGGGTAAAGCCGGCTGAACTCGGCGAGAGCCGGAACGACCTGGCGGAAACCGAAGGTGAGGGGGACGTTGAGCCGCAGCGTCCCCCGGGGCTCGACGCGATCGAGACTGGCCGAGGCTTCCGCTTCCTCAATCTCGGCCAGGATGCGCTCGCAGGCGGCGAGATAGCTCCGTCCCGCTTCGGTCAGCGCCAGCTTGCGCGTGGACCGGTGCAGCAGCTTCACGCCGAGCCGGTCCTCCAGCGCGGCCACATGCTTGGTCACCATGGTCTGGGACAGGTGGAGCGACCGTGCCGCCGCCGAGAAGCTGCCGAGCGTCGCGACACGGACGAAGACCTGCATGCCGGTCACACGGTCGAGCATGGATCGATCTCACTCTGCGGGTGTGAAGTATAATTCTGATACTTGGATTATCACATCAGTGGTTTGAGATCATATGGGAAGACCGATTTCAGGAGATCTCAATGATCGATACCCGCACCGCTCCCTACGCCGCCCTCATTCTGCGCATCACGCTCGGCGTCCTGTTCCTGGCCCATGCCGGCCTCAAGGTCTTCGTGTTCACGCCGGCCGGCGCGGCGCAGTTCTTCGGCAGCCTCGGGCTCCCTCCGGCCCTGGCCTACCTGACCATCGCGGCCGAAACGGCCGGCGGGATCGCCCTCATCCTCGGGTTCTTCACCCGCTGGGTCGCTCTGGCTCTGATCCCGGTGCTTCTCGGCGCCATCGCGTTCGTGCACGGCCCGGCCGGGTTCTTCTTCAACAACCCGAAGGGCGGCTGGGAGTACCTGGCATTCTGGATCGTTGCTCTCGTGGCCCAGGCCCTTCTCGGAGACGGCGCCCTTGCGGTGCGGGCTGGTTCGGCGAAGACTGCTCCCGCATTGTCCACCCGTTCGGCCTGAGGCTCGCTCCATGATCAAGCCCATTCCCCATGATGCCACCGGGCAGCCGGTGGCCCGGCCCATCGATCCCGGCGTCAGGATCGGCCATGTCCACCTGAAGGTGGCCGATCTGGACCGAGCGCTTGCCTTCTATTGCGGCGTGCTCGGCTTCGAGCTGATCCAGCGCTACGGCACCCAGGCGGCCTTCGTGTCGGCCGGGGGCTACCATCACCACATCGGTCTCAATACCTGGGAGAGCAAGGGCGGTTCCCCGCCGCCTCCCGGCACCACCGGTCTCTACCATGTGGCCATCCTCTACCCGACGCGGGCCGCCCTCGCCGACGCGCTCTATCGGTTGGTCGAGACCGGCATTCCGCTGCAGGGCGCGAGCGATCACGGGGTCAGCGAGGCGCTCTACCTGAGCGATCCCGACGGCAACGGCATCGAACTCTATGTCGACCGGCCGCAGGAGCAATGGCCGCGAACGGCCGAGGGCGAACTTGCGATGGTCACCCAGCGCCTTGATCTGCAGGATCTCCTGGCCGCCCGGGAAGCTTGACGAAATTCCCAGATCGGGCAGCTTTAGCCAGGGGGCAGCAGAGAGGTCCGGTCATGTGGAATGAATTCAAGCAGTTCGCCCTGCGGGGGAACGTGGTCGATCTCGCCATCGGCATCATCATCGGTGCCGCGTTCGGCAGGATCGTGGATTCCCTTGTGGGCGATGTCTTCATGCCGATCATCGGGGCCATCACCGGCGGCCTCGATTTCTCGAACTACTTCACGGCCCTGTCGGGCAACGTCACGGCGGGGTCGCTCGACGAAGCCAAGAAGCAGGGGGCGGTGCTCGGCTGGGGCAACTTCATCACGGTCGCCATCAACTTCGTCATCATCGCCTGGATCCTCTTCCTCCTGGTCAAGGGCATGAACCGCCTCCGCCGTGCGGAAGATGCCAAGACGGGCACGGCCGAGAAGCCTCCGGAAATCCCGGCCGACGTGAAGCTGCTGACGGAAATCCGCGACCTCCTGAAGACCGGGCGGACGAGCTGAGATCGATCACAGGTTTCGATCGGACCCTTCGTCTTTCGTGATGAGACCCATTCCGGACTTGCCTTGAGCGGGCGAACGGGCCATGCCTGATCGCCCGTCTCCGAGGAACTTCCCCATGAACGCGTCCGTCTCGATTCCGTCCGTTCTCAACCTGCGCCCCGAGGCGGAAAAGGCGCCGACGAGCGGCATCGTGGACGTGTTCACCTACGGTCGCCAGAAGCCCGGCATCATCCCGCTCTGGGTGGGCGAGGGTGACCTGCCGACCCCGTCCTTCATCTGCGATGCGGCTGCCCAGTCGCTTGCCAAAGGCGAAACCTTCTACACCTACCAGCGCGGCATTCCCGAACTGCGCCAGGCCATCGCCACCTACCACGAACATGTTTACGCCAAACCCTTCGATCCGGAACGCTTCTTCGTGACGTCGGGCGGCATGCCGGCGATGCAGCTCGCCTTCCGCATGCTGGCAGGCAACGGCGACGAGGTGCTGGTCCCGACCCCCGCCTGGCCGAATTTCACCGGTGCGATCACCGTTGCCGGCGCGCGTCCCGTGGCCGTGCCGATGACCATCGACGCGCGCGGCTGGCATCTCGATTTCGAGCTTCTCGAGAAGGCCATCACCTCGCGGACCCGCGCCATCGTCATCAACTCGCCGTCGAACCCGACCGGATGGGTCGCAAGCCATGCGGATCTTCGCGCCGCGCTCGATCTCGCCAGGAGGCACGGCCTCTGGATCGTGGCGGACGAGATCTATGGCCGCTTCATCCACGATCCGGCGCTGACCGTCGACGGACGGGCGCCTTCCTTCCGCGATGTCATGGAAGCGGACGACAAGATCCTCTTCATCCAGACCTTTTCCAAGAACTGGGCCATGACCGGATGGCGCCTCGGCTGGCTCGAAGCCTCGCCGGCCATGGGCCAGGTGATCGAGAACCTGGTGCAGTACCAGACCTCCGGAACGCCGGTCTTCATCCAGCGCGCCGGTGTCGCGGCCATCGAGCAGGGTGAGAGCTTCCTGGCCGATCAGATCGGCAAGGCCCGCCGCGGCCGGGAGATCGTAGGGCAGCTGGCCGAGACCGGCCTCGTGGAGCTGGCCCCGCCGAGCGGCGCCTTCTATGCCTTCCTGAAGATCAAGGGTGCCACGAGCTCGAAGGATGTCGCGTTCCGTCTCATCGATGAGGCCAATGTGGGCCTCGCGCCGGGCTCCGCCTTCGGCGAGGCCGGGGAGGGCTACCTGCGTCTTTGCTATCTGCGCAAGCCCGAGGACGTGGAAGAGGCGGTCCGCCGGATCAGCGAAGCCCTCCCGAGGCTCGTCGCCTGAGGCGGAACCTGACCTAGGGCGGCGGAATCACGCCCTTCTTCAGGATGAAGCAGCCGTAGAAGCGACGCTCGCCGGTCGCCACGATCGCATAGGCCCGCTTGGCGCGCTCGTAGAACGCGAAGCGCTCGACCGATCCCATCGGCCAGGTGTCACGTCCGGCATCGCGCTGGGCCACCGCGTCGATTTCGCTCTGGGCTTCCTGCTGGATGGCCGGAAGGTCGTCGGGATTGCCGACGACTTCCATGCGTTCCGCGGGAGTGTCGACGAAGCTGTCGAGCGGCATCAGCGACAGGACGGCCCGGATGGCCCGCGGCGAGCCGATATTGTCCAACCGGACCACCCGGCCATAGGCCGTCTGGCGCGCAATGGAATCGGCGGGGAAATTGGCGTCACAGATCACCAGATCGTCCCCGTGGCCCATGGACCGGAGCACATACAGCAGGTCGGCGTTGAGCGCCGGGTCGAGTCCATGAAGCACCGTTTCCTCCGTGTCATGATTGATGGTGCAATCTCATCAGGCTTTCGGGATCTCCGCAACGCTTCCGTCGTTCCATGGCCAGACCGTGACCGCATGGCCACTGCGCACCATCGGCATTTGACCTGAGGGGCCGGGCCGTCCATTGAGCCAAACCGTGATGCGTCTTGTCCTTGCCCATGTCGCCCAGATCCTCGTTGCCGCACTTGGCGGGCTTGTCTTCTACTGGCTCGGGGTCCCGGCCGCCTGGCTGTCCGGCTCGGCGATCGCCGCCACCCTGTGGGGGTTGACCGGCTGGTCCGTGCCCCTGCCGAAGGCGCTGTCCGATGCCGCCATGCTGACCTCGGGGGCCGCCATGGGGGCGGCGGTGACGCCGGCCGCGATCGCCGCCATGGGGCGCTATCCGGGCAGTCTCATCCTGCTGGTCATCGGGGTCGTGGCGATCTCGGCCGCCTCGAGCGCGTGGCTCGTGCGCATGTCGGGCTGGCGCAAGGCCGATGCGGTGCTGGCCTCCGTTCCGGGGGCCCTCTCGACGGTCCTCGCCGTGGCGGCCGACCGGAAGGCCGAGGTGGCGTCCATCGCCATCGTGCAGAACTTCCGTCTCTTCGTGCTGATCGCCCTGCTGCCGAGCCTCGTGGTGGTGACCGGGGGCGGGGGCAATGCCGGCATGCTGGTCGGCGAGGGGCTCCCGGTTGAGAGCCCCGGCGGCATGGCCTTCATCCTGCTCGGCGGCCTCCTGCTGGGGACGGTATTCGCCCGGCTGAAGGTGGCCGCTCCGATCCTGCTCGGGGCCACCGTCGTCAGCTCGGTCAGCCACGGAACGGAATGGGTGACGGGCGTGATCCCTCCGGTGATCGCCACGGGCGGCCTCGTGCTGATCGGGCTGTTCATCGCCGAGCGGTTCCGCAACCTCCAGCGCTCGACCCTGAGAAGGGCTCTCGTGTCCGCGCTCGGCTCCTTTACGGTCGGCATGGTGGTGGCCGCCCTGTTCGCAGGTGCCGCCGCCTGGCTTGCCGGGGTCAGCTTCGCCAACGGACTCGTCGCCTTCGCGCCGGGCGGGCTTGAAGCCATGACCGTGCTAGCCCTGATCCTCGGCCTCGATCCGCTCTATGTGGGCATCCACCACCTCGTCCGGTTCCTTGGGATCGGCCTGGTCCTCCCATTCCTCATCGGCTGGCTGCAGAGAGCCCGGCCGGAAGCGGCGGAATAGGGCAACGGGTTCCGGCCTCCTGTGCGCGTCGTCGGTGTATTGCGACGGGCGAGCATGGCATCTCGGGTTCCGGGGCCTCTCAAAGGAGTCCAGATAGCCACAGGACGGATCGTCAATTCGATGCCCTCGGTGCGTTCCCGGCTCGCTGAGCCTGCACCTTCAGCCAGTTCAGGACATCGGAAACGTGCTTAGGTCGACGTTGCTCGCGGGATTGTCGAGCCGGGTTGATGGGAATGGTCGAGAGAAGCTGAGGGGCGCATCGGCCGATGATGATCCGGAAGGCCGTCGCGCTCTTGCGATCGGGTTCCGACACCCCAAGAAGCGCCTCGAAGATCGAGCGGCTGTTGAAGGGGATGAAGCAGTCGGCATAGAAATCGCGCTCTAAGAGGATCATCCCATGCCACGCGCTCATCCTGTGCTCCCAGTAGAACTGATCCCGCGGGTCCAGGATGCCGCGCGCTGCGTTGAAATCGGAATCGCGAATGAAATCGGCAAAATATTCATGCATCAATCGGTCGCTACGCAACTCCTGTAATATGGAGGCTTTGCGGGCCGAGTTGGGGATCGCGGCAAGGGCCATGTCTGTCATGGATCGAGGATTGTCCGGCAGATTATCTGCATACCATTGCCCCTTGTAGAAGAATCGGCCGATCTCCAGGAGATTGGCCGTCACGGTGAGGGCGTCGGTGTCAGCAAAATGGTCCTGCATCGGCTGTACCACCGAATGATGATGATTGTAGTAAGTCGTCCTATTGATGACACGTTTCAGATCGGGAGGAGCAACACTCGGTGTCGGCACGACGACGTGTGCAATTCCTGCGATCCGGGCCAGTTCGCTGGCAAGCTCGCAATCGACGGATGTTCTGTCTCCACGATCATACGTGTACCCGTCGAACGGGATCCCGGCCTGGAGTGCAAGGGCCAGCATCGTTCGGGAATCGAGGCCTGCGGTGATGCTCAGGGAAACGCGTCTTCCTGCTGCAATTCTCTTGAGAGCCGTTGTCACGCGCTCGCAAACGATATCCGCTGCCCTCTGAGGCGCGACCTCCCTGATGCGACCGCGCGGCCAAAAGCGGACGACCTTGCCTTTCGCGAAATCGTACAGCGTGTTGGCTGTCAGCAGGCGCGTTCTGACATAAGGCGTGTGATTTCCCGGAAAGCCGTAGCGATAGGGAAGAGTGACACGCTTGATCTCACCACCAAGGGTCTCTTCGACGAGCCGGGCGTGGGATGCGACGACGCCGCCTTCTGCCGCATAAAAGATCGTGCGCATCCCCGTGGCATCGCCAAGAACGGATGGGACGTCCTTGGGGCCGAAAATGATGACGTGCCTGCCGCAATATTGGTCGAGGGCATCATAGAACAGCGCCGTGCTCGCAAGAAGCGCACGGAGCAGGTGCTGAGCGGGAGTTTCCTCGGCGGGCCCTTCGCCGAGCGGATTATGATCAGTGTCCAGGCTTGTCGAGGACGTTTGCCCTCGATCCGTCTCGGTGCTGACGCACGTCCCCAGGATCACCACGGCAAGTTCGCCGCTTGATGCGGAATCAACGCAATTCGCAGCTTCGATGAAGAAATTGTCGAAGATCGGACCCGCCTTGAAACCTGGCGGGGGCATAGTGCCGTACCTGGAGAGGAGAAAGCCCCGTGGGTAAGCTTGAGGTTCCATAAGGAGAAGCTTCTTTAAATGTTATTCCACCTCCTTATATCTTATATAACATAACATTAATACCCTAAATATGAGGCTGGCCTCCTCTAGGTTCTCCGGTTCCTTAGACGCTCAACCGCCTCCATGCGCGGTTTGGCACTATCCCACAGGCGTTTCGTGACGGCCGCCACGAGAGCTTCGGTGAGGAGCAGGAGGCCCGCCGACGAGTCCCAGTTGGAAGGCGCCACGATATGGGCCGGCAGCACGTGCCGGGCCACACGGGCGATCGGCGAGAGCCAGGGATCGGTGAGCAGAACCACCGTCGCGCCCTGCCTGGCGGCGGTCTCGCACAGGGCCGTGACGTCTTCCTGGTAGCGTCGGATGTCGAAGGCGACGACAACGTCCTTGCGTCCGATCTCGATCATCCGGTCGCGCCAGAGCACCGGCTGCCCCTCGATGAAATCGATGTGGCTGCGCACGATGCGGAAGTGGCTCTCCGCATAGCGGGCCAGAGCGCCGGTGAAGCGCCCGCCGGTGAAATGAATGTGCCGGCGCGGATCCGACAGCAGCGCGACCACGGCTTCGAACTCGGCCGGTGCGATGTTCTCCACCGTCGCCTGCAGGTTCCCGATCACCACCTCCGCAAAGGCCGCGAGCGCCGGCGCACTCTGGCTCTTGTCGGAGGGGCTCGCCTTGGCCAAGGGGGAGAGGAGCTGAGCTTCCAACTCCTCGCGCAGGTGCTTCTGGAAGTCCGGAAAGCCACCGAATCCGAGGCGGGTGACGAAGCGTAGGACTGACGGAGCGGAAATCCCGGCCCGGGAGGCGAATTCGGCTACCGTGTCGAGGCCCGCGAACGGATAATGGCTCAGGAGAAGATGCGCAGCGCGCTTCTCGCTGGGCGTGAACGAATCCATCTCGAGACGGATGCGCTCGGCGAGGCTCGGCGGTGCGGTCAGGGGAGGGCGATGGTCGTCGCGCATACCGGATTGATTCACACCCCCTCCTTGACGGTTCTGAAAACCTGTATCAGAAATTTCATCACGAGAGAAAAGTACAAGAAACGTATCAAGCGTTCAAACGGGGATTGGCCGGCCTTCGGGCGGGTCGACGGAGAACCGCATGACGCAGGCGAGTCGGAAGACAGACGATCTGCCCCCTGCCGTAACGGCAGAAGAACCGGTTGCCATCATCGAAAACCCGAACGGGCGTTCGCCCATCCTGCTCATCTGCGAACATGCCTCCAATCACCTCCCGGCCCGCTACGGCACGCTGGGCCTCCAGCCTTCGGATCTCGAAAGCCACATCGCCTGGGATCCGGGCGCGCTCGGCGTGGCGAAGGATCTCTCACGGCTCCTCGACGCGCCGCTGATCCACGCGGGCGTCTCGCGCCTCGTGCTCGATCTCAACCGAGATCCCTCGGCGCCGGATTCGATCTGGACGCTCAGCGAACGCACCACGATCCCCGGCAATCTCGATCTCGACGAGACGGAGAGGGCAGTCCGGGTGCGGGAGGTGTATGACGCCTTTCACGGCGTGGTCGACGCCCTCGTGAAGTCCCGCACGGCCGCAGGACAGCTGGCCGCCGTCGTGTCCATTCACTCGTTCACGCCGGTCTATCGGGACGTGCCGCGCCCCTGGCAAATCGGCCTGATCTTCGATCGCGACGAGCGTTATGCGCGCAGCGTCGAAGCCGGATTGCGGCAGGACCCGACGCTCATCGTCGGCATGAACGAACCTTATTCTCCAGCGGACCGGGTGTTCCACACCCTCGAGCGACACGCCGTGAGGCGAGGCCTCCATCCGCTGATGATCGAAATCCGCAACGACCTGATCCGCGCACAAGACGGACAGGCGTCGTGGGCTCGCCGTCTGGCGCCGCTTTTGAGGGAGGGGGCACGGACGCTCTGATGACGGGCATGGCGCGGACCGTGCCGTGACCCGAACGACAGAACTTCTTGGAGGATCTACTCGATGTCAGTCGGACAAGGAAGCACCGGGGTGCATGCGCCCCCGGCCGGCGTGCAGGGTGCCGCCGGCATTACCTACACGACCGTGGATGAGAGCTATTTCGAGGCGCGGCGGCTCAAGCGCCACGCCCGCGTCTGGTCGCTTTGGGCGCTCGGCGTCGGGGCGGTGATCTCGGGCCATTATTCAGGCTGGAATCTCGGCCTCGCCAACGGCTTCGGGTCGATGTTCTTCGCCACCCTCGTCATCGCCGTCATGTATCTCGGCCTGACCTTCTCGCTGGCCGAGATGTCGCCGGCCCTGCCACACACCGGCGGCGCCTATTCGTTCGCCCGCACCTCCATGGGACCGTGGGCGGGATATGTCACGGGCATCGCGGAGAACATCGAGTTCGTTCTGACTCCGGCCGTGATCGTGTTCTTCATCGGCTCGTATCTGTCGGCGATCTTCGAGACGGCGCCGGCCTTCCAGCCCGTCTATTGGGTGCTGTGTTACGCCCTGTTCGTCGGCCTCAACATCATCGGGGTGGAACTGTCGTTCAAGGTCACGGTGACCGTGACGCTGGCCGCTCTCGCGGTGCTCGCCTTCTTCTACGTGTCGGTGCTGCTCTCCGGTCAGTTCGACTTCGCCCGCTGGGCGCTGAACATCGGCCCCGATGGTGCGGAGCTTCCCAGCGGCAACGGCCCGTTCCTGCCGAATGGCGCCCTCGGCATCCTGGCGTCCCTGCCTTTCGCCGTGTGGCTGTTCCTCGCCATCGAGCAACTGCCGCTCGCGGCCGAGGAATCGCATGACCCGCAGCGGGACATGCCCAAAGGCATCATCGCCGGCATCCTGACCCTGATCGCTTCAGCGTTCCTCGTGCTGTTCCTGAACACGGGCATCGCACCGGGCGCGGTCGGGCTCGGCAAGTCCGGCGAGCCGCTGCTCGACGGGTTCCGGACCCTGTTCGGCACCGATATCGCGAAGATCCTGGCGGCCATCGCGGTGATCGGGCTCATCGCATCCTTCCACACCATCATCTTCGCCTTCGGACGGCAGATCTACTCGCTGTCGCGGGCAGGCTACTTTCCGAGCTTCCTGTCGGTCACGCACGGAGCGCGCAAGACGCCGCATGTGGCCCTGGTGGCGGGAGCGGTGATCGGCCTTTTCGTCATGCTGGTCATCTGGTTTTCGGTCGGTGCCGAAGCCGGAGCCACGGTCATCGGCGGGACGCTGCTCAACATGGCGGTCGCGGGAGCAATGCTGGCCTATTTCATGCAAGGCATGTCCTACATCGTGCTCAAGAGGAAGTTCCCGGACTTGCATCGGCCCTATACGAGCCCCTTCGGCATCGCGGGCGCGGTGATCTGCATGGCGATCGCGGCCGTGACGCTCGTCTTCCAGCTGACCGACCCCGTGTTCCGGGCCGGCGTGACCGGCGTGGCCATCTACTATGTGGTGATGATGGCCTATTTCCTCCTGATCGGGCGCCACAAGCTCATCCTCTCGCCGGAGGAGGAATTCGCGCTCACCAAGGGTGAAAGCGGATACAAGACGCACTGACGCCACAAGGGAGCGCGCGTCGTGCGCGCTCCTCTCCTCCGCCAGGTCAAGGTTCTTCGTATGGACGCTCCCAAGATCAAGAATGCCGCGGATGCGGTAGAATATGTGCGCAGCCGCGATCTTCGCTTCGTGAAGGTCGGGGTGACCGATGTCGACGGCATCATGCGCGGCAAGTACATGGCACGCGACAAATTCGAATCAGCCCTCGAAAAGGGCTTCGGCTTTTGCGACGTGGTCCTGGGCTGGGACTCCAACGATCAGCTCTACGACAACACCAAGCTTACGGGTTGGCACACGGCCTATCCGGATGCGCCGGTTCGGGTGCTGCCGGAGACGATGCGGCTCATTCCCTTCGAGGACGATCTGCCGTTCTTTCTCGCCGAGTTCGAGGGCTATGCGGAGGAAGCCTGCCCACGTGGGGTGCTTCGGCGCGTCCTGAATCTGGCGGACGCAATGGGTTTTGCCGTGTCGGCCGCGGCCGAGTTCGAGTTCTTCCTGTTCGAGGAAACGCCGCACTCTGTAAGGGAGAAGGATTACAAGAACCTCAAGAACATTACGCCGGGATTTTTCGGATACTCCGTGCTTCGGTCAGGAGTCCATGCGGATTTCTACCATGAGCTCCTCGACCTCGCGAACAGGATGGATTTCGAGATCGAGGGACTGCATACCGAAACGGGGCCTGGTGTTCTGGAAGCAGCGATCCGCGTCGACGATGCCCTGAAGGCCGCCGACAAGGCGGCGCTGTTCAAGACCTACACCAAGATTCTGGCGCAACGCCGTGGCTGGATGGCGACCTTCATGGCGAAATGGTCGCGCGACTGGCCCGGTCAATCCGGCCATCTGCACACGTCCCTGCGCGACCTGCGGTCCGGCAAAGGCGCATTCTACGATCCGTCCGGCAAGCACACCATGTCCGAGACGATGCGCTGGTTCGTCGGCGGCCAGCAGGCGCTGATGCCCGAGCTCCTCGCCATGGTGGCCTGCACGGTCAACAGCTACACGCGGCTCATCCCGGGCTTCTGGGCACCGACCGATTCGGCCTGGGGCGTCGAGAACCGCACCACGGCGCTGCGGGTCATCCCCGGATCGGAGAAATCGCAGCGCGTGGAATACCGGGTCGCCGCCGCCGACATCAACCCGTACATTGCCCTGGCGGCGGCCATCGGGTCCGGCCTGTGGGGCATCCAGAACCGGATCGATCCCGGAGACCCCATCGAAGGCAACGCCTATGCGGTCGAGCATCCAAAGGAGCGGGCCTTGCCGCGTTCCCTCGGCGAGGCGGCCGAGCGTCTGAAGGGGTCCAAGGCGGCCCGAGAGCTTTTCGGCGACACCTTCGTCGACCATTATGCGGCCACCCGCGAATGGGAGGAGCGCGAGGCCCGCAAGGCCATCACCGACTGGCAGCTCGCCCGTTACTTCGAGATCATCTAAAAGACCGTCCCATAATCAACGCACAGGAGGCGACCATGATTCTCGGGGATCATGGTCATTCAGGCATACCATCATGGCCGATACCGATATCGTCTGCATTTCCCCCATCGACGGACGCGAGCTCGTCCGCCGCCCCATCCTGTCCGAGGCTGCCATCGAGGCCGCCCTTGTCTCGGCGCGCGAGGCGCAAAAGGCGTGGCGCAACACACCCATCGCCGAGCGCGCGCAGAAGGTCTCCGCTTTTCTCGACGCGCTGCTCGCCATGAACCAGGAGGTGGTGCCTGAGCTTGCCCAGCAGATGGGCCGCCCTGTGCGGTACGGGGGCGAGTTCCGCGGCGTCGAGGAGCGGGCGCGCCACATGATCGGGATCGCGGAGAAGAGCCTCCAGCCTATTCCGGCGGATGACGAGAGACCGGGCTTCCGCCGCATGATCAAACGGGAGCCGGTGGGGCTCGTCATGGTCGTCGCGCCCTGGAACTATCCGTATCTCACCGCCATCAACACAATCGTGCCGGCGCTCATGGCCGGCAATGCGGTCCTGCTCAAGCACGCTTCCCAGACGGTTCTTGCGGGTGAACGCTTCCAGGCGGCCATGGACCGGGCGGGAATGCCGAAAGGTCTGTTCCAGAACCTGTATCTGAGCCATGATCAGACAAGCCGCATCCTGAGTGCCGGCCTCGTCGGTCACTGCAACTTCACCGGTTCCGTCTCGGGTGGTCGCGCCATCGAGCGGGCGGCGGCGGGCAGCTTCACGTCGCTCGGGCTCGAACTCGGTGGCAAGGATCCCGCCTATGTGCGCGAGGACGCCAACATCGATCACGCCATCGAGAATCTGGTCGACGGCGCCTTCTTCAACTCGGGCCAGTGCTGCTGCGGTATCGAGCGCATCTATGTGCACGAGAGGCATTACGACCGCTTCGTCGAAGGCGCGGTCGATCTCGTGAACCGATACGTGCTCGGCAATCCGCTCGACGAGGCGACGACGCTGGGGCCGATGGCGCATAAGCGCTTTGCCGATCTCGTGCGCCACCAGAATGCGGAGGCCGTGGCAAAGGGCGCGAGGGCGCATATCGACACCAAGCGCTTCGGGGCGGACGTGGGCGACACGGCCTATCTGGCGCCACAGGTGCTGACGAACGTCGATCATTCCATGAGCGTGATGCGCGACGAGAGCTTCGGCCCGACGGTCGGCATCATGAAGGTGAAGGGAGACGAGGAGGCGATCCGCCTCATGAACGATTCCCCCTACGGCCTCTCCGCGGCGATCTGGACCTCCGATATCGATGCGGCCGAGGCCATCGGCGAGAAGCTTGAGACCGGCACCGTCTTCATGAACCGCTGCGACTATCTCGATCCCGCGCTCGCCTGGACGGGCGTGAAGGACACGGGTCGTGGGGCGAGCCTGTCGAGGCTGGCTTATGAAGCGCTCACACGCCCGAAATCCTACCATCTCCGTCAGATCTGATTGAAACCATCATGACCGCATCTCCACGCTCCAACTGGAACTACCCCACCGCCGTGCGCTTCGGCGCAGGCCGCATTGCGGAACTGGCCGAGGCCTGCAAGGCTTCGGGAATCTTGGCTCCGCTCATCGTCACGGACCCGTTCCTCGCCACCCAGCCGATGACGAAGGCGACCCTCGACCAGCTCACGGGCGCCGGTCTGAGAGCCGCGATCTTTTCGGACATCAAGCCGAATCCGGTTGAAACCAATGTCTACAAGGGGCTTGATGTCCTGAGGTCCGGGAAGCACGACGGCGTCGTCGCGTTCGGCGGAGGCTCGGCGCTCGATGCTGGCAAGGTCATCGCCTTCATGGCGGGCCAGACCCGACCCATGTGGGACTTCGAAGACATCGGCGATTGGTGGACCCGCGCCGATCCCAAGGGCATTCTGCCAATCATCGCCGTCCCGACGACCGCCGGCACCGGCTCGGAGGTGGGGCGTGCCGGGGTGATCACCCAGGAGGCCACGCATACCAAGAAGGTGATCTTCCATCCGCTCATGATGCCGAAGATCGTGATCTGCGATCCGGAGCTGACGGTCGGCATGCCGCCGCACATTACGGCAGGCACCGGCCTCGATGCGCTGGCTCACTGCCTCGAGGCCTATTGCGCACCGGGCTATCACCCGATGGCCGACGGGATTGCGGTCGAGGGCATCCGCCTCGTGAAGGAGTACCTGCCCCGCGCCTACAAGGACGGTCAGGACATCGAGGCCCGCGCGCAGATGATGTCTGCCGCCGCCATGGGAGCGACCGCGTTTCAGAAAGGCCTCGGGGCGATCCATGCCCTCTCGCATCCGACCGGCGCGCTCTATGACACCCATCACGGCCTGACCAATGCGGTCTTCATGCCCTACGTGCTGGTCTACAACCGCGAGGCCATCGAGACCCGGATCGAGCGCCTCGCTGCCTATATCGGCCTCGAGCCGTCATTCCAGGCCTTCTTCGACTGGGTGCTGCAGCTGCGCAAAGATCTCGGCGTGCCGCACACCCTGGAGGGGCTGAAGGTCGATGCGGCCCGCTTCGACGAGATGTCCGAGATGGCGCCGAACGATCCGACCGCCGGCGGAAATCCAGTGCCGATCACCCGGGAGAGCGCCCGCACGCTCTTCGAAGATGCGCTGGCGGGACGTCTCTGAACGGCTGACAAAGGCACAGAGGCACCGCTCTGGCCGAAAGCGGTGCCTCTTGGTTCGACAGGACAATCAGGCGGCTTCGGCCTTGCGCTCCAGAGAGGCTTTGTGCTTGGAGCGGACGCCCTTCAGGGCCTCGGTCCAGACGTGGAGTTCATCCAGCATGGCCGCGGCCGAGGTCCTGTAGATCTCGGCGGGCTTCAGCTTTCCGTTTTCCAGGTTCTGGAACACCATCGGCATCGGCACGCCTTCCGTGATGGGCATCACCTTGAAGGTGGTGAGAATCTGCTTCGTCATCTGGACGGCGCGAAGTCCACCCGAGATGCCGCCATAGCTCACGAAACCGGCCGGGGTGTATTGCCACTCCGCCACGAGATAGTTGAGGGCGTTCAATAGAGAAGGCGGGGGGCCGAAATTGTACTCGGGCGTTACGAACACGAAGGCGTCCGCCTCTGCCACACTGTCGCTCCAGGCCTTGGTATGCGCGTGGTGATAGTTGCGCAGGCGCGGATGCTCGGGCTCGTTGAAGACCGGCAGGTTGAAGTCGGCCAGATCGACCAGAACCGGATCGAACCTGCCGTGCTCGTCGGCGAAATCGCGGAACCATTCCGCGACGCTCGGACCGATCCGGCCGGGGCGAGTGCTGGCGATGATGATGTGAAGCTTGGGCTTCATGGGATGTCCTTGGTTTGCATTCGGGGGCCGGAGCACATAAGTTCCGTTTTGTAACCGAGGCTCATTAAGTAACTTCTTGAGCGTCGCGCAAGGAGGCACTTTCATGTCACCCAGTCACATCCATGTGCCCACCAACTGCCGGACCGTGACCGAAATTCTGTCGCGCGTCGGCGACAAATGGAGCGTGCAGGTCGTGGTCCAGATGGGCGAGGGCCCCAAGAGATTCAACGAGTTACGCCGTTCGGTCACGGGCATTTCCCAGCGCATGCTCACCTTGACGCTGCGCGGATTGGAGCGGGACGGGCTCGTGACGCGCACCGTCTATCCGACCATTCCACCCCGGGTGGATTACCAGCTTACAGAGCTGGGTTGCTCCCTGCTCAGGACTGTACGGGGGCTCGGCGAGTGGGCGATCCAGAACCGGGATGAGATTCTGGCGGCGCGCCGACGCTTCGATGAAGGCGGTGCCGGCCATGATTCCAGCGAGCTGCGGCCCGACGCCGCCTGAGGCAACTAGGACGCGATCCTGTGCTCCAGGATCTCCCAGAGGGCCCGGTCGTGGAAGGTCACGATGGCGCCGTCGGCGCCGATCTCCCTCATCTCGCCCGCGGTCAGGCCGGTCAGGACGCCGAAGGAGAAGAGGCCTGCGGCCTTGGCAGCCCTCATGCCGGACGGGGAATCCTCGAACGCGATGGCCTCCTCGGCCCGGATGCCGAGCCGCTCCAGGGCCGTCAGATAGGGCAGGGGATCGGGCTTGCCGCGCTCCACCTCCTCGATGGTGATCTCGACCTTGAAGCGGCCCGCCAGTCCCAAGGCTTCGAGCATGTGATCCGCATTGAGCCGCGGCGCGTTGGTGACGAGGGCGATCTGGATATGGCGCGCCTCGGCCCAGTCGAGGAGTTCGAGAAGCCCGTCCAGCGGCTTGAGGTCCGACGCAATGCGGCGGAAGGTGGCCTCCTTTTCGTCGGCATAGGTTTCGTGCCGCTCCACCGGCAGGTGAGGCAGGAGAGACGCGAAAATCGCCTCGTTGGTGCGCCCGATGATCTGGGAGCGATAGACTTCCTCGGTGATGTCGACGCCCTCGGCCTTCAGGACCTCGGCGAAGGCCTCGAGGTGCACGGGGTCGCTGTGCACCAGTGTTCCATCCATATCGAAGATCAGAGCTTTCAGCATCGGGACATCTCTCAACAGCATCGGGTTTCGAGGCGAGGGAATAGACCGCTTCGTCCCGGATGGCACCCCGTTGGAATTGCAACCCTGCTCTATAGATAATCAGGGAGTCGATAAACCCTATAAAACGTGATTCGACCGATGGTTCGCACTTCCTTCCGCCCATTCGACGAGACCTCCCGATGCGGATAAGAGATAGGCTGAGGCTTCTCTACGAGGGCGATACTCAGGAAGCGCATCAGTTCCGCTATGCTCTGCTGGTCTTCGACGTGACCACGATCCTGTTCATCGTCATCACATCGTTCCTGCCGCGCTCGCCGGCCTTCGAGTGGGTCGACGTGATCATCGGGTTGATCGTTCTGGGCGACTTCTCAGCCCGCTTGGCCATCAGCCGGACGCCTTGGCGGGATCTGGCTCATCCCGCGACCCTGGCGGATGTCGCGGCCATCGTGTCGTTTCTTGCGCCGGTCGTCGGAGAGGGCATCGGGTTCCTGCGAATCCTGCGCACCCTGCGCCTGCTGCGCACCTATCAGCTGCTCGCCCGCCTGAGGTCCGACAGCGTCTTCTTCCGGCGCAATGAAGATCTGATCATCGCTTCGGTCAACCTCGGCGTCTTCATCTTCGTCATGACGGGCTTCGTCTACGAGACGCAGCGCTGGACGAACACGAAGATCGGCAACTACATCGACGCGCTCTATTTCACGATCGCGGCGCTCACCACGACCGGGTTCGGCGATATCACGTTGACCGGCACACTGGGGCATCTGATTTCGGTCATCATCATGATCTTCGGCGTCACGCTCTTCCTGCGTCTGGTTCAGGTGCTGTTGAGACCCGACAAGGTGAGGTTTCCCTGTCCCGTCTGCGCCCTGCAACGCCATGACCGGGATGCGGTGCACTGCAAGGCTTGCGGCACCGTCCTCAACATTCCGGACGAGGGGGCGATCTGAAGTCCTTACGAGTTCGGGATGACGGCAAGGCCGCGCTGTGCAGTGAAGGCGACCGACACCGGTGTGCCCGGCGCGATTGGCTCCTTGCGCCCGTACTGGACCACGAACAGATTCCCGATCGGGCTCTCCACTTCGTATTCCACCTGCGTGCCGAGATAGGACGCCTTGCGAACCGTGCCGGACAGGGGGCCGGTCATGGCCTCGTCGAGCAGGATCGCATCAGGCCGGACGGCGAGTTTGACCGAACCCAGACCAGAATTTCTATGCGGGAGCTGAAGAAGGACATTGCCGACATTCACCTGCGCGGTGGGCCCGATGACGTCCACAACCTCACCTGGGATGATGTTGGCGTCGCCGATGAAATCGGCGACGAACAGGTTCGCCGGTTCTTCGTAGAGCTGGCGCGGCGTTCCGGTCTGGGCGATCCGGGCATTCGACATAACGATGATGTGGTCGGAGACGGCAAGCGCCTCCTCCTGATCGTGCGTCACATAGGCCACGGTGAGGTTGAGGCTCTGCTGAAGCTCGCGGATATCTTCGCGCACGCGCCGGCGCAGCTTGGCGTCGAGGTTCGACAGAGGCTCGTCGAAAAGCAGAACCTGCGGCTCGAGAACGAGCGCCCGGGCGACCGCCACCCGCTGCTGCTGCCCGCCGGAGAGTTCGGAGGGAGCGCGCTTCTCAAGACCCTTGAGGCCGATCAGCGCGAGCTTCTCCATGGCCATCTCGATCGCGTTCCTCTTCGGCACTCCCTGAACGGAAGGCCCGTAGGCGACGTTCTCCAGCACCGACATATGAGGAAAGAGCGCGTAGGACTGGAACACCATGCTCACGTCCCGGTCGGCCGCCGACAGGTTCGTCACATCGCGTCCACCGATCAGGATCTGGCCTTCGCTCGCCATCTCGAGCCCCGCGATCATGCGCAGGGTCGTGGTCTTGCCGCAGCCGGACGGGCCGAGAAGGGTCACGAGCTGGCCCGGCTCGATGGTGAAGGAGACGTCGTCCACGGCGGTGACGCTGCCGTAGCGCTTCGTCACATTGCGGAACTGCACCGAGGCAGCCTGCTTCTTCGAGGGTGCCGAGCGGGACAAGGCGTGGATGGAGGATATGTTGTTCATGGGACCGCCTGCACGGCAACGGGAGAGGGAGCAGTGCTCGCACTGCGGCGCCCGAGGCGCCGCTCGCCGACCGCGAGCTGAATCGCCACGATGGCAACCAGCATGACGAGGATGAGCACCGTGGAATAGGCGATTGCGAGGCCGAACTCGCCGGCTTCGACACGACCGACGATATAGGTCGTCGCCATGTTGTACTCGGCCGTGACAAGGAAGATCACGGCGCTGACAGCCGTCATGGCGCGCACAAAGGAATAGACGAGGGACGCAACGATGGCCGGGCGCAGCAATGGCAGAACCACGCGGCGCATGGTGGTCGACGAGCCGGCTCCCAGCGTCAGCGATGCTTCGTCGAGGCTCTTGTCGATCTGGCTCAGGGTCGCGATGCCGGAGCGGACGCCGACCGGCATGTTGCGGAACACGAAGCACATGACGAGGATGAACCCGGTTCCGGTGATTTCGATCGGCGGCACGTTGAAGGCGAGGATGTAGGACACGCCGACGACCGTGCCGGGGATGGCGAAGCTCAGCAGCGTGCCGAATTCGAAAGCGCGCTGCCCGGAGAAGCGCTGGCGCGTGAGCAGATAAGCGGTGAGCAAGCCGATGGCGGCCGTGAGCGGTGCCGAGAGCGCAGCCACTTTCACGGTGGCGAAAAACGAGTCCCAGGCTGAGCCGGAGAAGTAGAGTCCCGAGCCAGAGCTCTCCACCCGGAATGCCGTTAGGAAATGCTCGAAGGTCGGCGTGTAGTCGCGGCCCATCGACCGCACGAAGGCGCCGACCAGGATGATCGCATAAACGGCAACGGTGAAGATCGCCCAGGGCAATGCGGTGAGATAGGAGGCCAGCGCGACCCGCCGTGGAAGGGGCAGGGGGATCCCGGCATCGCCCTTGCCGGTGACGGTCGTGTAGACTTTCTTGCCGAGCCAAGCGTGCTGGAGCCAGAAGGCCCCGAGAGTGAAGGCGAGCAGAATGATGGACAAGACAGCCGCTCGGCCCTGGTCCTGCTGCGCACCGACGACGGCAAAGAAGATCTTGGTCGAAAGCACCTCGTAGTTTCCGCCGAGCACCAGCGGGTTGCCGAAATCGGCCAGGCTCTCCACGAACCCGAGGAGGAAGGCGTTGGCGAGCCCCGGACGCATGAGGGGGAGCGTCACGGTCCAGAAGGTCGTCCAACTCTTCGCGCGCAGGGTCTGCGAGGCCTCCTCGAGCGTCGGGCTGATGCCTTGCACGACGCCGATCAGGACGAGGAATGCAATCGGCGTGAAGGCGAGAAGCTGCGCGATCAGCACGCCGGGCAATCCGTAGATCCAGCGTGACCGCGGCACGCCGAACCAGTCCCACAGGACGGCCGACAGCGCGCCTGAGCGGCCGAAAAGCAGGATCAGGGCGAGGCCGATCACGAAGGGGGGCGTGATGATGGGCAGAACGCTCATCACGCGGAGGAGTTTCTTGAAGCGGAAATCCGTGCGCGTGGCAATCAGCGCGAAGGCAAGGCCGAGAGCGGTGGTGCCGACGCCTACGAGAAGGCCCAGGAACAGGGTGTTCCAGGCGACGCCGCAGCGCAGATCACCTGACAGGCAGTCGAGCCCCCAGATCGATCGATCCAGGAACTTCAACAGGAATTCGTACGGGGCGAAGTTGCCGTCGTTGTCGGCAAAGGCACTCGCAAGAATGGTGGTGACCGGGAAGAAGACGAACACGATGATCAGCGCAATGACGACACCGATCGATGAGGTGACGAATGCATCGCCCCGGCACCAGCCGCGTGCTGCAAGGCCATGACAGAGTATGATGAGGAAGGCGGTCGCGGTGAGAGCCGCGCCATAGCCCATCCCGGCCTGGCTCGGTCCAGGTAAGCCGAAGAGGCCCTTCAGGATGTCGAGCGTCCAGCCATTGAGACCGATGGCGAAGCCCTGAAGGATGAAGAGCGCGAGGCCCAGAAGCCCGGACGCGATGAGCCAGCCACCGTTGGCTTGCGCCAAGGGGCGGATCACGGGAATAAGGCCCAGACACAAGGGTATCAGGATCGGCAGAAGCCACCACGCGCCCTTGATGCCGTGGATCAAAGCCGACCCGCCGACGAAATAATCCGCAAGGGTCGGGACGACCGTGCGGTCGAAGCCGTACCAGGGCAGGAGGGCAAAGCCGACCCAGCCCAGAACGATCCAGCCAAGGGTTGCCCGTGACATCTTCTGTTCTCGCTTCAAGGCCGATGCTGAACTCGGCCCCCATGATCACAACAGTAATGGATTCTGGCGAAGCAGAGTCCCACTTCGCCAGAAACTGCTTCAAGTCCGCCTATTTCGGCAGGTTCTTGACCTCGTTGTCCCACTTGGACAGGAGGCGCTTGCGCTCGGCCGAAGATCCATACTTCGCGAAATCGAAGTTGATCAGCTTGATGTCGGCGAGCTTGGGAGCCTGTGGCGGAACCGGAGTGCTCTTGTTCGACGGCACCTGATAGGACTTGGCTTCCGCACCGAGCTTCTGGGCATCCGCGGTGAGCGCCCAATCATAGAACTTCTTGGCGTTGTCCAGGTTCTTGGCTCCCTTGATGATCGACATGGAGCCGATTTCGTAGCCAGTACCTTCGCATGGGGCGACCACCTTCACGGGCGCCTTGTCCACCACCATCGTGACGATGTCGTGCATGAAGGCGATACCCGCGGTCGTCTCACCGAGTGCCATGGCCTTGGCCGGAGCAGCGCCCGACTTGGTATATTGATTGACATTCTTGTGCAGGGCTTTCAGGTACTCGAAGCCTTTGTCCTCGCCCATGATCTGAACGATGGTTGCGAGCAATGTATAAGCGGTGCCCGAGGAGTTCGGATCCGCCACCTGCACCTCGTCCTTCAATTCGGGCTTCAGCAGATCCGCCCAGCATTTCGGCTCGCCGATCTTGTTTGATTGCGCGAGTTCCGTGTTGTAGCCGAAGCCGAGAGCGCCGGAATAGATGCCGACCGTGCGCCCCTTGGACTGCTCCCACTGGCGCACGGCCCAGTCCTGCAACTCGCCCATTTTCGGCGACTTGTACTCGTCCGTAATGCCTTCTTCGGCAGCCTGCATATGCGGGTCGCCCGTGCCGCCCCACCAGATATCCGCGCGGGGATTGGCGGCCTCGGCCTTGACTTGGGCGTAGACCTCGCCCGCACTCTTACGAGTCATGGAGACCTTGATGCCCGTCTCACGCTCGAAAGCGGTCGTCATGGCGCGGCACCATTCCTCCTGCACGCCGCAATACATGACCAGCGCGCCCTGGGCCTGAGCCGTTCCTGCGGACATGAAGGACAGGGCCGTCACGGTCCCTGCCAGCATGGTTGCCGCAACGAGATTCTTCTTTGCGCTCATTCTATCCTCCCGTGATGTCGTTCTTGTTATTGGTTGGTCGGCTAAGCTCCCTCCATTGTGGCGGCGGGTCAAGTGCCTGGCCGGCGCTCCAAATCTGAATCTTTAGAATAAGATGCGGTCTCAGGGCTCCTTCGCGATCCCTGTCGCCTCTGTGAGAGCAGCGGCCAGTCCGGGCGTGCAGGCCAGAACGGGATTGCCTTTCCTGAGGCCATCCTTGGCCAGGAAGTTGTTGGTCCAGCCGCCGGCCTCTTCGATGATCAAGAGGCCCGCCAAGGCATCCCAGGAATTGATGTGGAGTTCGCAATAGGCGTCGATACGCCCGTCCGCTACGTAAGCAAGGCCCAGCGTGCCCGACCCGGCACGGCGCACGTTGGCGCCGGCCGTCTTGAGCTTGTCCACCACGGCGATATAGGGCTCGGGCGGCAGGCGTGGCGACCAGCCTGCCTCCACGGTGGCCTGTTTCATGTCTTCGAGTCCGCTGACGCGGATCGTCTCTCCGTTGAGGATGGCACCCCGCCCCCGCTGGGCCGTGTAGAGCTCGGCATGCATCACGTCGTAGATCACCCCGATCTCGACCCGGTTCTCGCGCACGAAGGCGATGGAGATGGCGAAGTGAGGGATCCCGCGGGCGAAATTCGCCGTGCCGTCGATGGGGTCGACCACCCAGACATCTCGCTCGAAGGAGCCGCCGCCTTCCTCGCCGAAGAAGGAATCGCCCGGGAACAGCTCGCTCAGGCGGCCGCGGATCAGTTCCTCCACCTCCGCGTCGGTCGCGGTCAGGAAGTCCTGCGGACCCTTGAAGTCCGGCCGTTGCGAACGCGGCCTTTCCAGGAAGCGCTTACGGGCCAGTACGCCGGCCTCGCGGGCGATGGCGCAGGCTGCGGCGAATCTCATGTCCAGGCTCTCAGTCGTCATCACGGTGGGCGTCCTTCTGGATCAAAATGGAGGCTTCCATTGTTATGAGGCGGTCATGAAGCTTTGAGAGGATAGAGAATCGTATGAGGCCGGAGGCGTTCTCGGCAGCTTTCGACTTTACCCTTTCTTAGCCGGCTCAAATCATCTACGTTACAAGTTATCCCATTAGGAGTCCTACTCTCGTCGAATGCCCCAGACCCCAAAAGAAGAACTCAGCCAGGTTGCGGCACTCCCTTTCCGGATCAAGAACGGCAAGCTCGAGGTCCTTCTCGTCACATCCCGTGAGACCAAGCGCTGGCTGATTCCGAAAGGCTGGCCCATGAAGGGCAAGAAGCCCCACAAGGCCGCCGCCCAGGAGGCGGAGGAGGAGGCTGGCGTCAAGGGCGAGATCAAGAACACGCCTCTCGGCTCCTATGATTACTGGAAGCGTCGGGCTGCTCACTTCGACCTGTGCCGCGTCAACGTCTATCCGCTCGAGGTTTCCAAGCAGCTCAAGTCCTGGCGCGAGAAGGGGCAGCGGAAATCTCAGTGGTTTCCGGTCGAGGAGGCCGCCCATCAGGTTCTGGAACCGGCACTCGCCGATCTGATCCTAAGCCTGCCCGAGCACGTTCTCGATATCGTTTCTACGGAATAGTGAGCAGTTTTCGGCTCGCTTCAGGGAACGCAACGCTCCTCAAGAAGTCTTTCCTGTGACGAAGGCGGTCGAGCGGCGGAGCTTGGCCATTTGCAGGCATCTGAGGAGAATTCGATGAAGGCGCTCGTTTGGCATGGCACCACCGACATCCGTTGCGATTCAGTCCCCGATCCACAGATCGAGCACCCGCGCGACGCGATCATCAAGGTGACGAGCTGCGCCATCTGCGGCTCGGATCTTCATCTCTACGATCACTTCATGCCCGGAATGAAGTCCGGCGACATCATGGGGCATGAGACCATGGGTGAGGTCGTCGAAGTCGGAGCCGAGTCGAAAGGCAGGCTCAAGGTTGGCGACCGCGTGGTGATCCCGTTCACCATCATCTGCGGCGAGTGCGATCAGTGCAAGCGCGGCAATTTCTCGGTCTGCGAACGGACGAACCGCAACGGGCATATTGCCGCGAAGGCCTTCGGCCATACGACGGCGGGGCTCTTCGGCTACACGCATCTGACCGGCGGTTATCCCGGCGGGCAGGCCGAGTACCTGCGCGTGCCCTTCGCCGATGCAACCCATGTCAAGGTGCCGGACGGTATTCCCGACGAGAAGCTCCTCTTCCTCAGCGACATCTTTCCCACCGGATGGCAGGCGGCGGTTCAGTGCGACATCCAGCCGACCGACACGGTGGCGATCTGGGGATGCGGCCCGGTTGGGCAGATGACGATCCGCAGCGCGATCCTGCTCGGGGCGAAGCAGGTCATCGCCATCGACCGGGTCCCCGAGCGTCTCGCGATGGCGGAGGCCGGAGGCGCCATCACGATCAATTTCGACGAGGAGAGCGTGATCGAACGGCTCAATGAACTCACCAATGGCCGTGGGCCGGAGAAGTGCATCGACGCTGTCGGAATGGAGGCGCATGCGACCGCGACGATCGATTCGATGTACGACCGGGTGAAGCAGGCAACGATGATGGAGACGGATCGTCCCCATGTGCTGCGCGAGATGGCCTATGTCTGCCGCCCGGCCGGAACCCTCTCGATTCCTGGCGTCTATGGCGGCCTGCTCGATAAGATCCCCTTCGGGGCGATCATGAACAAGGGGCTGACCATCCGCACCGGCCAGACGCATGTGAACCGCTGGACGGACGACCTCCTGCGTCGGATCGAGGATGGCCAGATCGATCCGTCCTTCGTTATCACGCATACGGTGTCCCTCGACGAAGGGCCCGACATGTACAAAGTCTTCCGCGACAAGCAGGACGGCTGCATCAAGGTCGTCATCAAACCCTGATAGGTGAGATCATGCGTTACGAAACCGAAAGAACGCGCCGTCGTGGTCATGCCGACACGGCAACCGATACTCTCGCCCGTGGGCTCGGGCTGTTCTCCATTGCTCTTGGAATCGCTGAAATCGCCGCGCCTCGGGCCTTGGCGCGAGCGTTGGGCATGAAGGGGCAGGAGGGTCTGATTGCCGGCTATGGCGTTCGTGAGATCGCGACCGGCATCGGCATTCTGGCATCGAAGGACCCGACACCGTGGATCTGGGGGCGGGTCGCGGGTGACGGGCTCGACTTGGCGACCCTGGCGACCGCACTCGAAGGCAACAACCCGAAGAAGGGCAATGTCGGGATTGCCATGGCGGCTGTGGCGGGCGTGACGGCCCTCGATGTGTATTGCGCCCAGACCCTCAGTCGCGAAAGCCCCCATCCGCTGCCGCCGATGCAGGATTACTCCAGCCGCACGGGCTATCCCCGGGGGATCGAGCAGAGCCACGGGGCGGCGCGAGACTTTGAGGTGCCGCGCGACTTCCGCACGCCTGAAGCGCTGCGGCCCTACACGCAACCTGAGGCGCCTCGACATCCGCAACCGTCCATGTAACCTAACGGCATGGACAGGCCGCAGATATTTACGATCGGGTACGAGGGAGCGGACGTGGACCGCTTCCTCACGACTTTGAAGGATGCTGGCGTCGCGGTTCTCGCGGATGTGCGTGCCGTCGCGCTCTCGCGCAAGCGTGGGTTCTCGAAATCGGCCCTGCGTGATGCCCTGGCGGGCCAGGATATCGGCTACCAGCATTTCATCAGGCTCGGGACGCCGAAGGCGGGGCGACAGGCGGCGCGAGCCGGTGACGGCGAACTGATGCGCCGGATCTATTGCGACGAGGTTCTGGCCACGGGGCCGGCCCAGGAATCCCTCCAGGAACTCGAAGCCCTGGCGCTGACACGCCCGATCTGCCTGCTCTGCTTCGAGCGCGATCCCGCCAATTGCCACCGCCGGGTGTTGGCGCAGCACTTGGCCGAAAAGGGATTCGAAACGGTGGATCTGGCAGTTCTCTGACGCTACAAGGGAGAAACACTCCCTTGCGGCTGAGACACCCGATGCATGCATTCGTTACCGCCGTCAGTGCGAGTCCTAGCCACAGCTTCAGCAAGCCCAATCAGGATGTCATTCGTCTCCTGGCAGGTCTAGGGGTCGAGGGTGATGCGCATCTCGGCACGACGGTCAAGCATCGCTCTCGGGTGGCCAAGGACCCCAACCAGCCGAACCTGCGGCAGGTTCACCTGATCCATGCCGAGCTGCACGACGAGTTGCGTGAGGCAGGGTTCGACGTCCGTGCGGGCGCTATGGGCGAGAATGTCACGACGCGTGGCATCGACCTTCTCGGCTTGCCGACGGGCGCGCGACTGCTCATCGGCGATAGAGCCGTGATCGAGGTCACAGGGCTGCGAAACCCTTGTGTGCAGATTGATCGCTTCCAAAAAGGCCTCATGAAGGCTGTCCTCGGCAGGGACGCGCATGGAAATCTCGTCCGAAAATCCGGCATCATGGGGGTTGTCGTCGAAGATGGCGAGGTAAGAGCGGGGGATGCCGTTCGACTGGAACTGCCGTCCGGGCCCTATCGGCCGCTCGAAGTCGTATGAAGGTCCAGATCATCCTGCAACAAAACTGCGGTTGCCAAGTTGAAGGAACTGGACTACTTTGAGTCTAGGTTTAATTTCTAGAGAGGGAGGACTGCATGGCTTCTATGTGCTTGCTGAACGTTCCTCCCGCGTCCGAACTTTAGGTCGGATCAGGCGGGGCTCCAAGGCCCGGCAAACCTTACCAAGCTATCACGTGTGATGATCTTCGAGCGGCATCGGACGCCGTAAGCCGGCGTTTCTACGGTCGCTCTTCACTCTTCCGGGGAGAGGTGCGTGCTCCGAGCGCCGCCTGTTCGCTTCCATGAACCAGTCGAAGAAAAGCGGGGACGCCACCCGCGATGTCCTGAAATTCACGTTCCGCCACTGGCGTGAAGAGCCGCGCTATGTGGTGCTCATCATGGTGACCATGATGGTGTCGACCTTGGCCGACGTGTTCATGCCCGTCTTCGCGGGGCGGCTCGTCGATGCCATCGCGACGGGCAGCAGCGACCGCGAGGCTGCCCTGCATGCGGCGCTTGTCGCCTTCGCGTTCATGACCGGCCTCGGCCTGCTCATGATCGTCATGCGTCATCTGGCCTTCTACGGCATCGTGGAGCTCACGCTGCGGGTGATGGGGCGCGTCGCGCAGGATGCGTTCGCACGTGTGCAGCGGTTCTCGACCGACTGGCACGCCAACTCCTTCGCCGGCTCCACCGTGCGCAAGATCACGCGCGGCATGTGGGCGCTCGACCTGATGCACGATACGCTCCTGCTGGCCCTATTGCCTTCTCTCACGGTGCTGGCGGGTTCGATGATCATCCTGGGCCTGCGCTGGCCGGTGATGGGGCTCGTCATCGGAGTGAGCGCGCTGGCCTACATCGTCATGACCGGCTTCCTGGCGACCCTCTATGTCGCGCCTGCGGCCCGGTTGGCGAATGCGTGGGACACCCGTGTCGGCGGCACTCTGGCGGATGCTTTGAGCTGCAACCCGGTGGTCAAAGCGTTCGGTGCCGAGATACGCGAGGACGGGCGCCTCACCTGGGTGCTGGGAAAGTGGCAGACCCGCACCCGGCGCGTCTGGCAGCGGGGCACCAACAGCGGCACGGTGCAGTTCATCGCGCTGCTCGGCATTCGCGCCGCCATCATCGGGACGGCCATCTGGCTATGGTGGCAGGATCGCGCGACGCCGGGTGATCTCGCTTACGTGCTCACAACCTACTTCGTGATCCACGGATACCTGCGCGATGTCGGCATGCACATCAACAACCTGCGCCGTTCCGTGAATGACATGGAGGAACTCGTCGAGATCCATCGAGAGACCATCGGTGTGCCGGACCATGCCGGCGCGAGGCCGATCCACATCTCCCGTGGCGAAGTCGCGTTCGAGCGTGTCACGTTCCATTATGTCGGACACGAGACGCCGCTCTATCGGGATCTGTCGTTGATGATCCGAGCAGGCGAGCGTGTCGGCCTCGTGGGGCCGTCGGGCTCCGGCAAAACCACCCTCGTCAAGCTGATCCAGCGTCTCTACGACGTGACAGGTGGGCAGATCCTGATCGACGGGCAGAACATCGCTCAGGCCGAGCAGGCGTCCCTGCGTTCGCAGATTGCGATCGTGCAGCAGGAACCGATCCTGTTCCATCGCACCCTGGCCGAGAACATCGCCTACGGGCGGCCCGGCGCTTCGATGGCCGACATCGAGCAGGCGGCGCGTCTCGCCAATGCGCATGAGTTCATCATGAGTCTGCCCAAAGGCTACTCTACGCTCGTGGGTGAGCGCGGCGTGAAGCTCTCGGGCGGCGAGCGGCAGCGGGTCGCCATCGCGCGCGCTTTCCTGGCGGATGCGCCCATTCTGATCCTGGACGAGGCGACCTCGGCCCTTGACTCGGAATCGGAGGTGCTGATCCAGCAGGCCATGGAACGGCTCATGGTGGGGCGCACCTCCGTCGTGATCGCACACAGGCTGTCCACGGTGCGGGCTCTCGACCGCATTCTCGTGTTCGACCGGGGGCGGATCGTGGAGGAGGGGGACCACCTCACGCTTTACAGAAAAGGCGGCCTCTACCGCCGCCTCTGCGACCACCAGGGTCTGGACCTCGCAAAAGGGGCTAGGTCCGATATGGCCGCAGAATAGGACGTCTGGACAAAATTCTTTGAAAATCCTAAGGAAATTGCCATGTTCGAAGTCAAAGATATTCCGGTCTCCGACAGCAAGCGGGACTTTTACGCTTCCCTCGCTCAGCAACTCTCCGGGCTTCTGGCGGGTGAGCCGGACGCGATCGCGAATGCCGCCAACATGTCGGCGTTGATCTACCAGTTCCTGCCGGACCTGAACTGGGCGGGCTTCTATTTCATGCGTGGATCGGAACTCGTTCTCGGGCCGTTCCAGGGCAAGACGGCCTGCGTGCGGATCGCGGTCGGCCGCGGCGTCTGCGGCGCAGCGGTTGAGCGCAAGGAACCCATCGTGGTGCCGGATGTGCATGCCTTCCCGGGCCATATCGCCTGCGACAGTGCCTCGCGCTCCGAGCTCGTCGTGCCTCTCATCAAGGACGGAAAGGTTCTGGGTGTGCTCGATCTCGACAGCCCCAGCCCGAACCGGTTCGATGAAGAGGACCGTCAGGGCTGCGAGATGCTGGTTGAGATCTATCTCAATGCTTCCGACCTCACGCTTTAGCCCGACGCATGCTGCCAGCCCATGTCGACACCTATTACAGCCGCACGGCCGCCATATCGGAAACCTATCCGGGGGCGGCGGGCCGCATGGAGGCAGATGTCTGCATCATCGGCGGCGGCCTGGCCGGCCTCACCGCGGCACTGAAGCTCGCGCGCACCGGACGGAGCGTCGTTCTGCTCGAAGCCCGTCGTGTCGCCTGGGGCGCCTCTGGCCGTAACGGCGGCTTCGTCTCCGCAGGCTATGCGACCGGCCTTTCCTCCATCGAGCGGCGCGTAGGATCCGATCACGCGCGGGAGCTGTTCCGGCTTTCCATGGAAGGCGTGGACATCGTGCGCAGCGAAATCGACGAACTCGGCATCAAGGACGCTCATCCGGTGCCGGGAATCGCAAAAGTCCTGCGCTATGACTCGCGGGGAGCCTTGCAGGCGGCCAGTGAAAGCCAGCAGCGCGAGTTCGGTCAGACGCTGCGCTACTTGCCGCGGGCTGAGGTGAGAGAGTTGCTCGCCTCGCCCAGATACCACGAGGCCGTTCTGGATGAAGATGCTTTTCACTTCCATCCCTTGAACTACGGGAGTGCGCTGGCGCGCGAAGCGATGCGGCTGGGCGCAGCCATTCACGAGCACTCGCCCGTGACGTCGGCAGATCTTGAGGGACCCCGCAAGATCGTCCGCACGACGGGCGCGGAGATTTCCGCCGAGCACGTGGTCTTTGCAACGGGCGGCTATACGGATGACGTGCTGCCCGCCCTCAAACGCGCATTCCTGCCGATTGCCACTTATGTTCTGCTGACCGAGTCGTCGCCGGATCTGGTCCAGGGAGCCATTCGCATGCAGGCGGCGATTCTCGATGATCGTCGGGCAGGGGATTACTATCGTCGGGTCGATGGGGGGAGCCGAATTCTGTGGGGCGGACGAATCACCACCCGAACGACCGATCCGCGCAACATCGCGTCCCTGCTCAGACGGGAGATGGTGACGACTTATCCGCAACTCTCTGATTTGAAGGTAGAGGTCGCCTGGTCGGGTCTCATGTCGTACGCCCGACACCTGATGCCGCAGATCGGGTCATGGAAGCCAGGCGTCTGGTACTGCACGGCTTTCGGCGGTCACGGTATGAACACCACGACGATCGGCGGTACGGTGGTCGCAGAAGGCATTACGGGCGAGAGCGACCGTTACCGTCTCTTCGCGCCCTTCGGTCTGACGTGGAATGGCGGCATCATCGGTCGTGCCGCCGCCCAGCTCACCTACTGGAGCTATCAAGTCGCCGATGCGGCCAGGGAGTTCCGCTCCCGCTAAGTTGCGGATACAAGATCACATCTTGGCAGCGGATGCGACAATCCAAAGGCAGCTGAAACTGAACGCGAGCGCGATCAGATTCATGAGATAGGCCAGGGCATCGTTGGCGGGGTGGCGTTTTCCCGTCTGTTCCATCGTGCTTCCTCGAAAGCCGGAAGGTTCACGATGTGGATAATGCCTGAGCTTGCTATCTGTCCAGATGGTTAACGGATTATTTTAGTCAGCCACCAATTGTGCCGTGGATCGTTCCGAGGTGTCGGCTTTCGCAGGCGCAGTCACTGCTCTCGGACAGGGGCTCCGCAATCCAGCACACGCCTCTCGGCGTCGTGCAGGTGGCGCCTTGGCTCGTTCCTGCCCGCGAGCGCTCGTACGCACGCAGTCGGTGCTCGCGGAAATAGGTGCGTTCCTTCGTGCGGAAGGGGGCGGCAAGATCCGTTTCCGGAAGCGATCGCTCGCTGTCGGCTGCCAGCGTAACCACCGGGGCGACCGTTCCAACGAGCAGGATGAGACAGGCGGCGATGGAGGGTTGCATGCATGGCTCCCGAGATGGAATCGGTTCGGCTCCGAAGAGTCTGTCCTCGCACCATCCCTCGCCAGCAGGCAACCCCGGTCTGCCCGACCGAGAGATCACAAAAATCTGATCACAGATAGAAGTCGTTCTTCGACAGCGTGGTCAAGTCTGCGACCTTGATCTTGAAGTCCGCGGACCTGTCGCCGTTCACGTCGCCCGATACGATGCCATCGGCAAAGCGCAGTTCTCCCGCCTTCCCATGGAATGCAGTCTTGCCAATGAAGCTGAAGGCCTGGTTGCCTGCAACCTTGGTGTTGGCGTCGATTCCGCGAAGGTCGATATGGTCGGAGCCGCGGCGGAAATCGGTGATCGTATCCACAGTGGATTTACGAGAATCGCTCAACGTCTGGAAAACGAAGACGTCTGCGCCGCTTCCTCCGATGAGCAGGTCCTTGCCGCTCTGTCCATAGAGCTTGTCGCTGCCTGATCCACCATCGAGTGTATCATTGCCGCTGCGCCCGAAAAGGGTATCCTTGCCGCTTTCTCCATGAATGACATTGGAAGCACCATTGCCATAGAGCATGTCGTTGTAAGCACTGCCGGTAAGGTGCTCGATGCTCTCGTAGGTGTCGCCGGCGGCATCGCCTCGATTGCCCGAGGAGGACTGGAGATCAGCCGTCACGGCTGCCTTCGCTGTGATGTAGCTCGCCGTGTCTGATCCGATCCCGCCGTTGAGCAGGTCGCTGCCGCTTCCGCCAATCAGAACGTCGTTGTTGTTCTGGCCGTAGAGCGTGTCGTCGCCACCATTGCCCTGCAGCGTGTTGCTGGCCATGTTGCCCTTGATTACATCGCTTGCGGAACCACCGGAGGCGTTCTCAATAAGAGAGCGCTCGTTGCCCTGATAAAGGAGCGCATTGGCGATATTGCCGGCAGCGAGTTTCGAGCCGTCCCAATACAACTTTGCGCGTTGCTCCTGGGCGGTTATCGTCCAGGCTCCAGGCTCGAGATCGATGGAGAGACCGGTGGTGTAGTTGGTGAAGCTGTATGTATCGATCCCGCCGCCATCCCAGACGGTCAGCAGGATCTGGTTGCCGCCGGGGAGGCCCTGTCCGATGCCATTGATGAACATCTCGCCCGTCGTGGGGCTCCAGGCATAGGTCGTATCGCCACCGTTCAACCCGTAATTCGCACCATACATGTGCTGGATTGCGGCGATGTCGTACATCATGAGGGACTGGGGATAACCCCAGGTCTCGTTGGTATAGCCCGTGCTGGTCGATGCGCCCGCATAGGAGCGGTAGCTCATCACGGTGTATTCCAGGCTGTCGCGATCTTGGGGCATGTTGCCCTCATGCGAATGCTCAAGCCCAAGGGCATGCCCGATCTCATGCATGATCGTAAGATAGGCATAGTTCCCCATCGCCGGACTCGCGTAGCTACGGCTGGAATTATTGAGCCAGACATCGCCGCCTGTTGCATCGGTTGTCGGAAAATAGGCCCATGCCGTGCTGGGCAAGTCCGATTGTGCAAATCGCAGATCGGCAGAGGATGTGCTGGCTCCACTCTGCTCCTGGAAGGTCAGACTGCTGACTGCCGCATAGAGATTCAATGCCGAGCGCGTGATGGCCTGCTGGGCATCGTTGAACGCGCCAAAGCCTTTCGCGGTTTCGCCGCCGCCGTAGGACGATCCATACGAGGCGGCCGTTGCGGGGAAGCTATAAGTCAGATTGCCTGGTACCCATTTCATCGTACCGAGAACAGCATCGATGTAAGCATTTCCCGTTGAATTGTATGTTTCGACAGCAGGCATGGTTCTTCAAACGAATAGAGCAGAAACGGATAAGGCGAGTATTCGCACGGAAACCGGCCGGCGAACGGAAAGCAGGCTGGTGTTTGCAGGATGCCGTAAGTCCCTTCCGAAAGACTTAAGCTTGCCGAGGGAGCCCATCCCAGACGAATTTGTTATATAATATCATTGTGATTGCCTGATCCGAGCCCCGACGAGATTGTTTTTACTGGTTTGATCTCGCGCGAATAAATCGCTCCACGAGCTATAAGCGGTCCTCGGAATTTCCGAAAGCAGATGTGTGTGGCTGTTCGCTCTTTCGACAACATGCCGCATGGATTGTCCGTACCATGCTGCCTCTGAGTTCCAGGCCCGTGTCCTCAGGCGGGTCATGAGGATTCCCTGAGACAACACCGGTCTCCGCTTGCAGGAGGCTACGAGGGAAGCCGGTTGCCCCTTTTGACCGAGGTTCGATGGATGCCCGGTTCGAAGCGAATCTGTGGCTCAAGGGATGGGGCAGCGGCCCGGGCGGCCTTCGCGCCCTCCCTCTTGCCCCGTTTTGTGATGGCCTCCTGAGCAAGGAGGCGAATGTCTTCAAGTCGCCACTCTTCGCTCAACCAGGATCGACCAATCACCTTGAGGATTTTCTCAAGCGTTGCGTATGGATCAACGACGCCGGGCGCATCGGCCGCGTTCTTCATGATTTCCCCCATATGCCGAAGGTTTTCCTTCAGTCATTTTGGTCGGAACGCCTGTGAACAGAGGATCTGGGCGTTTCCTCAGGCAAGTATTGCAAAGCTGGAGCGTTAAAGAAACTGCACTTTCGGACAGGGTTCGTGACCGGGAGCAGGAGCCTAATGGGGCAAGCTCCTGCGAAGCCTGTGTCTCGCCCGTCGCGAGAGCCGGAGAGCATCTGGTATCAGATTGGTAACGTTGACGGTTGAATGACGTCATAACATTCTGATCTGGGGGCAAAATCGTATGTCATCCAGAGCGTTCCAGAGAACAATAGAAGCCATCCGCAGCCTCGACCGCGCGAGAGCACCAGCCGAGGTCTGTGGAATTCTGCTGAAGTCCGTCCGGCAGTTTGGAGCCGAACACGTGCTAGCACTACATTGGCACTTTCATCAGTGATCCAAGAGTGAAGCGGGCGCGGCAGAAGGGACATC
>NZ_JAGPUP010000537.1:0-59024 GCF_018069605.1 Microvirga sp. HBU67558
GAGCCGGGCTGCCACTCGCGCCACCCTCGATCATCCTGACAGGCTCGCAGCGCAAGCTGCGGGCCTGCAGGTGCTGCTCTTTGACATCACCATCGCCGCAGCCGTCCTGAGATCCTCTCACGTCATGGCCGGCCTTGTGCCGGCCATCCCGATCAGAAAAGCGCGGCGCGCTACAGAAGCGGGATCACCGGGACAAGCCCGGTGATGACGGGGAGAGGATCATGGGCCTGACGTCACAAATCTGCAGGAAAACCGTCATGGGGACGAGACGCGAATCCGGTTGGCTGCCGTCCAGCAAGCCCGCCGGAGAAGCCCATGGCTCAGGATGTGAATGCTCTGCGCGTACGGACATTGTTCCTGTCCGACCTCCATCTCGGCACGAAGGGGTGCCAGGCGGACGCCCTGCTGGAATTCCTCAAGACCTACGACGCCGATACCATCTATCTCGTCGGCGACATCGTCGACGGCTGGAAGCTGAAGTCCGGCTGGTACTGGCCGCAGGCCCATAACGACGTGGTCCAGAAGCTCCTGCGCAAGGTCCGGAAAGGGGCGCGCCTCGTCTACCTTCCTGGCAATCACGACGAGTTCCTGCGCGATTATATCGGGGTCAATCTGGGCGGCATCGAGTTGGCCGATTACGCGGTGCACGAAACCGCCGACGGCAAGCGCTACCTCGTGATCCATGGCGACCAGTTCGATCTCGTCGTCAGGCATGCCCGCTGGCTGGCCCTCCTCGGAGACGGAGCCTATTCGGCGGCGCTCTTCGTCAACACGTATCTCAACATGGTCCGGCGGCGGCTCGGGCTGACCTACTGGTCGCTGTCGTCCTGGGCCAAGCTGCGGGTCAAGAACGCGGTGAACTTCATCAGCCGGTTCGAGGAGCTTCTCGCCGCAGAGGCCCAGCGGCAGCAGGCCGACGGCGTGATCTGCGGGCATATCCACCATGCCACCATGCATGATCAGTTCGGGGTCGCCTACGTGAACACGGGCGACTGGGTCGAGTCCTGCACGGCGGTGGTCGAGCATTACGATGGCTCGTTCCAGCTCATTCGATGGACGGAGGTCCAGCTGGAGGTGACCCGAGAAGAGGGCCTTGCCGCCCCGGTCATCAGCGAGAAGGCCGCCTGATGCGCCTTCTGATCGCAACCGACGCCTGGCGGCCCCAGATCAACGGGGTCGTCCGATCCCTGGAATACATGGCCGTGGAGGCGCCGCGCTTCGGCACGGAGGTCGTGTTCCTCACGCCCGAGCGCTTCCGCTCCATCCCCATGCCGACCTATCCGGAGATCCGGCTCTCGCTGGTGAGGCCCGGATCCGTCGCCGGAATTCTTGAAGAGGTCCAGCCGACCCATGTCCACATCGCCACGGAAGGACCCATCGGGCTTGCGACCCGGCTGACCTGCACCCGCCAGGGGCGGGCTTTCACCACGAGCTACCACACGCGCTTCCCGGAATATGTCGCGGCCCGCACCCGAATCCCGGAGGCCTGGTCCTACAGGGCTCTGAAGCGCTTCCACGGGGCCGCCCGCGCCATGATGGTCAGCACGCCGTCCCTGGAGCGGGACCTGGCCGGGCGCGGCTTCAGGAACATCATGCGCTGGACGCGGGGCGTCGACACCGGCCTGTTCCGGCCCCGGACCGAGCGGATCCTGGACGTGGCCGCGCCCATCTTCCTCTATGTCGGGCGGGTCGCGGTGGAGAAGAACCTCGACGCCTTCCTGAGCCTCGACCTGCCCGGCACGAAGGTCGTCGTCGGGGACGGACCGGCCCGCACAGGGCTCGAACGGACCTATCCCGAAGCCCGGTTCCTCGGGGCTCTGACGGGCGAGGATCTGGCCCGGGTCTATGCGTCCTCGGACGTCTTCGTGTTTCCGAGCCTGACCGACACGTTCGGCATCGTGCTGATCGAGGCTCTCGCGTCCGGCCTGCCGATCGCGGCCTTTCCGGTCACCGGGCCGCTCGACGTGATCGGAGCCTCGGGCTGCGGCGTTCTCTCACCGGATCTGCGGGAGGCCGCACTCGGGGCCCTCGCGATCCCGCGGGAGCGGTGTCGGGCCTATGGCGAGACCTTCACCTGGCAGGAAAGCGCCCGGCAGTTCTTCTCCAATATCGAGAAAGCCCATTCCGATCACTAGCTGCCTCTACATCAGGAAGGCAGGGTGCGGGTGGAGATGTTGGGCCTTCTCACCCTCGAAAGGGCCGGCTTCCAGGGTGACTTCCGTCCGATCGATCTCCACGCGGCTGTGATCGATCAGGCTCTGGACGGCGTTTTCCACGTCGTGAAGGGTCGACACCAAGCGCCGGATGCGCTGCTCTGCCGCTTCCTGGAGTTCCGCCTCCGAGAGGCCGTTCATGGGATCGTCGGGGTCGAGCGCCGGAAAGGACCGGACCTCCGCCTTGGTCTGCCGGATCAGGGCGACCAACTTCTCGAGAACGGCCCTGAAGGGCTCGGCGACCCTCGGATCGAGCGGCTGTTCCTTCAGACGGCTCAGCGCCTCGACGATGGCCTGCGTGTCCGCATGGCGGTTGCGCCTGGCGAATTCCTTCAGGAACCAGCGGCCGCGTGCCGTCTCCATGACGGCCGTTTCGATGGTGTCGAAATCCAGGTCGCCGAACGTGACGTTGGTCTCTTCATCGGGCATGGTGGCGCAATCCATCTCGGCCGGGTTTGATTCCTGTCCCCAACAGATGTGCGCAAACCGCCTGCAAGCTCAACCCCTGCAAGGCCTTCAGGGGTAGTCTTGCACCGCGTTCTTGCTCCTTTCGCCCCGCTTACAGACCTCAGAAGACCATTGTCCTGATGCATCCGCTCAAAGCTCTCGAACTCCGCCTGGGCGCATTGCAGGCCGCCAGCTTCACCAGTCACGGAATCTATCTCCCGTTCTTCCCCCTGTGGCTGCAGAGCAAGGCGCTGTCCCCGACCGTCATCGGACTCGTGGTGGCCATCCCGATCATCGTACGGATCCTGGCGACCGCGCCTCTCCTGAGCCTGGCGGACCGGTCGTTCGGCGCAAGGCGCCTGCTTCTGGCCAGCCATCTCGGCCAGCTGGTCGGCTTTCCGCTGTTCCTGCTGGTCGACAGCAGCGTCGCGATCATGGTCCTGGTGGCCCTCGTCGCCGTCGCCCAGTCCTGCATCATCCCTGGCAACGACCTCGTCTCGACCAATGCGGTCCAGCGGCATCCCGGCCTGAGTTACGGCCGGATCAGGGGAGCCGGTTCCGTCGCGTTCTTCATCACCAACATCGTGGGCGGATATCTCGTGGGCGCCTTCGGGCCGGAGGTCGTGATCGTCGCCCTGACATTCATCCCAGTTCTGGGGATCTCCGCCACGCTCCTAGCCGTTCCGAAGGAGGCTCCCGAACCCGCGGGTCCGAACGACCTGCCGCACGAGACCGCTCCGGCCCGGCTCTCCCGGATCCTGTGGCTGGTGCTGATCGCCGGGGCCGTGACTCAGGCGAGCCACGGGGCGCTCAATGCCTTCGGCAGCATCTACTGGCGCTCCGCCGGCTTCTCGGACGAGGTGATCGGTTATTTCTGGGCCGCGGGAGTGATCGCCGAGATCCTGGTCTTCCTTTATCTGGGTCGCCATGTCGGGCGGAGTTCGGGCGTCGGACTGATCCTGCTCGGGTCGGCCGCCGCCGTCATCCGCTTCACCATCATGGCGCTGGAGCCGGGGGTCGGGGTCACGGTCGTGCTGCAGACCATGCACAGCCTGTCCTTCGCGGCCACCCATATCGGCACCATGGCGGCCCTTGCAGCGCTCGCCCCCATGCGGGCAAGAGGACGGGCGCAGGGAGTCTTCGGCTCCCTGACGGCTCTTGCGATCGCGGCCTCCACCATCATTAGCGGCATGATCTACAGCGAGGCTGGCGCCGGAGTCTTTGCCGCGATGGCCCCGTTGGGAGCCATCGGATTCGTTCTGATGCTGGTGGTCGTCCGCCTGCAGAGATATCAGCCCCAGAGAGCCGGCTCCGGCGGATAGACGATGCTGCCCTCGTAGCGCAGGCCCGGTTCCCGGTCCTTCGCGAGGAGGAGAGGGCCGTCGAGATCGACGAAGCGGGCGCGCGGCGCGAGAACCAGGGCTGGCGCCATGGCAAGCGAGGTGCCGACCATGCAGCCGATCATGAGCGAGAAGCCCCTGGCCTCCGCGGCATCGGCCAGCGCCAGGGCCTCGGTCAGGCCGCCGGTCTTGTCGAGCTTGATGTTGACGACCTCGTAGAGGCCGATGAGCCGGTCGAGGCTCGCCCGGTCATGGACGCTCTCGTCGGCCAGGATCGGGACGGGGCGCGAGATCCGGCCGAGATGCCCGTCGGCCTTGGCCGGGAGGGGCTGCTCCACCAGGGCATAGCCCTCGTCGGCACAGGCCGCGAGGTGGCGCTCCAGGTTCTCCTCGGTCCAGCCCTCGTTGGCGTCGGCGATCAGGGTCGCCTGGGGCGCCGCCCGGCGGACGGCCCTGATGCGGTCGATATCGCCGTCGGGGGCGCCGAACTTCACCTTGAGGATTGGCCGGTCGGCCGCCTTGGCGGCGGCTTCCGCCATGCTGTCCGGCGTGCCGAGGCTGATCGTGTAGGCCGTGGTCGCGGGCGGCCAGCGGGTCAGCCCGGCGGTCAGGTGGGCGCGGATTCCGGAGCGCTTCGCGTCCAGGTCCCACAGAGCGCAATCGACCGCGTTGCGAGCCGCGCCGGGCGGCATGAGATCCTGCAACGCCTCCCGGGTCAGTCCCGCCTCGATCTGCGGCCGGATGGCTTCGATGGCCGCCGCCACACCCTCGACCGTCTCACCGTAGCGGGGGTAGGGCACGCATTCCCCATGGCCGACCGCCCCATTCTCGGAGATCGTCGCGGTAACCACCACGGCTTCCGTGCGGGAGCCGCGGGCGATCGTGAATGTTCCGGCGATGGGGAAACGGTCGATGGAAACGGTGAGGGTGCGCATTCTCTTCGTTCTCTGCTTAACTTCGTCTCGACTTGTGGCGCAATGACACGCTATCACCAAGCGGAATCAATGCCGAAGGGATGATCGTGGCGCAGGGCACCTTGGCTCGAAAGCCGGAAGTCACAATCGACCGCGCCGGGGAGCAGACGACGGTCCGGCTCTCCGGTCCGTGGACGGCGCCCCATGCCCAGACGATCGAATCCCTGGTCCAGGAGATCGAAACGGACGCGGAAACCTTCCCACTTACCCTTGATCTGAGTGGCGTCGAGCGTCTCGACACCCTCGGCGCCTGGACGCTCAACCGCACACGGCACGAGCTGTCCGGCAAGGGGCAGGTCGATTTCGCCAATGCCACGCCGGAGCAGAAGATCCTGCTGGACGAAGCGGCCTTCCGTGACTTCCAGGGCGCCTCGAAGCCCCGGCATTCCCGGATGGTCGACTTCCTCGTGGATGTCGGTCAGAGCGTCGCGGGTGCCGGCCGGGACATGGTCGGCGGCGTCGGGTTCCTGGGCGAGCTCATCTCCGCGCTGATCCGCGTGGTCGTCCATCCTCGCCGCTTCCGCGGCACGGCGGTCATCAATCAGCTGGAGCAGATCGCCTATCGGGGCGTTCCGATCATCGTGCTGATCTCGTTCCTGGTCGGCTGCATCGTCTCGCAGCAGGGCATCTTCCAGCTCGTGAAGTTCGGCGCGACCCCGTTCGTCATCGACCTCATCGGCATCCTGGTCCTGCGTGAATTGGGCGTCCTCCTGACCTCGATCATGGTTGCGGGCCGCTCCGGATCCGCCTTCACGGCCGAGATCGGTTCCATGAAGATGCGGGAGGAAATCGACGCCCTGCGGGTCATGGGGCTCGATCCCATCGAGGTTCTCATCGTGCCGCGAATCATGGCGCTGGTGATCGGGCTTCCGCTCCTCACCTTTATCGCGTCGATCGCGGCGCTCGTCGGCGGCGGCCTGACCACCTGGGTCTATGGCGACATCAGCCCGGACATCTTCCTGAACCGCCTCCGGGCCGCCGTCAGCCTGAACACCTTCCTGGTCGGCATGATCAAGGCTCCCTTCATGGCGCTGGTGATCGGGATCATCGCCACCCTGGAAGGCCTGGCGGTCGAGGGCTCGGCCGAGTCCCTGGGGCGTCACGTGACGTCCTCCGTGGTGAAGGCCATCTTCATGGTCATCGTGCTCGATGGCCTCTTCGCCATGTTCTTTGCAGCGATAAATTATTGACATGATGCTCGAACGGCGCCCTTCCGACCTGACCAAGAACCGCGACGTGATCATCAGCGTGCGCGGGGTCGAGGTCGGCTTCGGAGAGAGAACGATCCTTAAAGGGCTCGATCTCGACGTCTACCGCGGCGAGATCCTCGGTTTCGTCGGCGGTTCGGGCCAGGGGAAGTCGGTTCTCACACGGGCCATCCTCGGTCTCGTGCCCAAGCGCGCGGGCACCATCCAGGTGCTGGGTCAGAACCTCGACGACCTGTCTCCCGAGGAGCGCCGCCAGCTCGAGCGGCACTGGGGCGTCCTGTTCCAGCAGGGCGCGCTGTTCTCGGCCCTGACCGTGAAGCAGAACATCCAGGTTCCGATGCGGGAATACCTGCACCTGTCGGACCGCCTGCTCGACGAGCTTGCCATGCTCAAGATCGAGATGGTGGGGTTGAACCCCGACGCGGCCGACAAGCTGCCATCCGAGCTGTCCGGCGGCATGATCAAGCGCGCCGCCCTGGCGAGGGCGCTGGCTCTCGACCCCGAAATCGTTTTCCTCGACGAGCCGACCTCGGGGCTCGACCCCATCGGGGCCGGCGAGTTCGACGACCTGATTGCGACGTTACAGCGGACTTTAGGCCTGACCGTATTCATGGTAACCCATGACCTGGACAGTCTCTATTCGGTCTGCGACCGGATAGCGGCTCTCGGCGAGGGAAAAATTCTCGCGGAGGGTCCCATCGAGGTGATGCTGGAATCGGATCACCCGTGGCTTCGCTCTTATTTTCATGGGAAACGGGCACGCGCGGTCATGGCCGGCGGCGCGTAAGGGTAACGATGGAAACGCGTGCAAACTACGCCTTGATCGGCCTCTTCACCCTGGCGGTGATCGCAGCCGCCTTCGGCTTCATCTACTGGTTCTCTGGTGGCGAGCGCGGTCAGGCCCGCCAGAGCATCCGCATCGTGTTTTCCGGCTCCGTCTCCGGACTCTCGCAGGGCTCGAGCGTGTCCTTCAACGGCCTGCGGGTCGGCGATGTGACAAGTCTCGACCTTCTGCCGGAGGATCCCCGCCGCGTGGTCGCCATCGCCACGGTCAACAGCAACACACCGATCCGGTCCGATACCCGCGCCCGCCTGGAATACCAGGGCCTGACCGGAGTGGCGAATGTCGGTCTGTCCGGAGGCGAGCCAGGCGCCCCGCCGCTCGTGGCCGGCCCCGGGCAGCCCATGCCGACAATCTTCGCCGATCGCTCCGACTTCCAGGATCTGATCGAAACGGCGCGCAACATCGCCCGCCGGGCCGATGACGTGCTCGAACGGGTGGGGCGGGTCGTCTCCGACAACGAGGGTGCCATCAGCCGGACGATCCAGAACGTGGAGCGCTTCTCCCAGGCTCTCGGCGAGAACTCGGAGGGCATCGACCGCTTCTTGGCCCAGATTGGACAGGCGGCCGAAAAGGTCGGGCCTCTGGCCGAGAAGCTCGAGACGCTGGCGACCAATGTCGATGCGGTGGTGCGTGCCGTCGATCCGCAGCGCGTGACCCGCATCGTCGAGAACGTCGAGGGCTTCTCCCAATCCCTGGGCGAGAGCCGGGAGGCGATCACCAACACCCTGCGCAATGCGGACAGCCTCGTCGGCCGCCTCAACGAGACCGCCCCGAAGCTCGACAGCGCCGTCGGCGATATCTCGAATATCGCGAAAGCCATCGATCCGGCGAAGGTCGGGCGCACCGTCGACAAGGTCGAAGAGGTGGCCAATTCGATCGACGGCCAGCGCGTTTCCCGCATCGTCGAGAACGTCGACAACTTCACCGCGGCCCTCGGGGAGAACCGTCAGGTCGTGAGCGAGGCGCTCAAGGATGCTGCGAGCCTGATCGACCGGTTGAACGAGACTGCCCCGAAGCTCGATTCGGCCGTGGCGGAGATCGCCGAGATCGCCAAGGCCGTCGATCCGGCCAAGATTGGCCGTACGGTCGAGAACGTCGACACCTTCACCCAGACCCTGAGCCGCCGCAGCCCCGATATCGACAAGGCGATCCAGGAAGCGCGCTCGATCACCGAAAAGCTCAACAAGTCCGCCGACAAGATCGATGCCGTTCTGGCCGGGGCCGAGAAGTTCCTCGGCTCGGCGTCCGGGGAGGCCGGGAAGGGAGCTTTCGACGAGATCCGCTCGGCGGCCGTGGCCGTGCGTGACCTCGCCAACGACCTCAACACCCGGACCGAAGGCATTCAGGGCATTCTCGGAGGCGTCAACCGCTTCACGGAATCGGGACTGCGGGAATACGAGGCTCTGGCGGTCGAGGGCCGTCGCACCCTGGGGGACATCAGCCGCGCCGTCCGGAGCATCGAGCGTAATCCACAGCAGTTTCTTTTCGGTGGCCGTTCGAATCTCCCCGAGTATAGTGGACGCCGCTAAGTAACCAGTATGCGTGGATCCTCCGTGTTAACCCCCCTGAAAGATCGAGCCTGCCTGCTTCGGGGCCTTGCCCCGGTGCTGGTTCTGGCCGCCTTGACCGGCGCCTGCTCGTCAGGGCCGGCACCGGCGACGTTCGACCTGTCGGCGCCGACGTCCCGAATCCGGGGCGCGGCTGGCGTTCAGGTCCTGGTCAACGAACCCGCGGCTCTGCAAGCGCTTGCGACCCAGCAGATCCTCGTAAAGGACGCGAGCGGCTCCGTGTCGTTCATCGGGGGAGGGCAGTGGGCGGACAATCTCCCGCGGCTGATCCAGACCCGCCTGATCAACACGTTCGAGAACGCTTCGCAGCTCCGGGGCGTCTCGAGACCGAGCAGCGGCGCCGTCGCGGACGTTCAGCTCATCTCGGAGCTGCGCCGGTTCGAGATCGCCACTCCGGACAACCTGGCCGTGGCCGAAATATCCGTGAAGATCGTCAGCGACCAGAACGGTCGCATCGTCAACGGCCGCATCTTCCGCGCCAGCGTCCCGGCCAGCGCCGTGGACGCGCCGAATGCCGCCCGTGCCCTCGACGAAGCCCTGTCGGTCGTGATGCTCGACATCGTGCGCTGGGTGAGCGGCAGTCCGCTGCCGCGGCGCGAGGAACCGGGTGACCTGGGCAGCCAGTCGCAGGTGCCCGACAGGGACAAAGCTCCGACCTGACAGGCCTGCGCGCCAAGTGCAAAACCCAAAAGGGCTCCGGAGACCTGGAGCCCTTTTGGGTGATTTATTCACCGTTCGTCTGGGACTGCACGAGGTGGTGCAAACTATTGTGCCGGAGGCGAACCGTCCGGAGAAGGTGCATTCGACGTCGGGAGACTGATGGAAAGCGAAGTCGGAGCCGCAGCGGCGGTGCCATTGATGTAGGACTTCGTCACCTTGTCGACCCGCTGGCCATTCCTGCTGATACGGGTGTCCGATGCAACGCGCGGCCATGGGTCGTCGATATGCACGACCTTGTTGTAGGCTATCGCATCACCGGCGGATGCCGTGATCGTGTCGCTGTGCTTGATGTAATCCGCACATGCGCCAAGAGCGAGCACGGGCAGGAGCCCTGCGCAGGCAATGAGGGAAACCTTAGGGCTTGACGATCTTCTTGCGGACATTGGTCTTCTCCGGCTTCAAGTCGATGATATGCCCAAAAGGTCCGACAATGCCCGTCCCCTCGGCGAAGCGGCGCTGCATGTCGGCGTTGACCTCCAGGTTCCCGAGCAGGAAGAACTCCGCGTCGTTGCTCGGCTTCGCTGAATCGAGCGGCGTGCGCAGAGGTTGACCGGGCTTTGCGGGGCGTACCAGATGCGGCGTCACTATACGCATGGCCTTCTCCAATGCTGATGCATCGTTTCGGTCGCGATTCAAGCAAGGACGTGGACCCGGTCTCAAACGACTCCAGACCAATGCGCGGGGCCATGTCTATGCGATATAACGATATATTGTTATCATTCTACAAGCGCGAAACAAATAGCGAATTGTGATCGATGCACTGCCGAAATGTAGGAGTTGCTCCGGTCGCCCGTCGGACGATCTTGGAACAAGCATTACAAAGAATGCGCCCGATTACGAATATTTATGGCGCGATACGATCGTCTGCCCAAGAAAAGACTATTCTCTGTAGAAGCTTAAGGAGGTTGTCAGGTGTATATTCCTTTATAGACACTCTGCGTGCTCATGCGCCTCTTACGTAGCGAGAACTCTGTTAGATCTTGCGAGATTGCATACTGGGTATTGCCAAGCCGCAAGGAAACGGATCGTTCCTGATGGCCCAGGACAGTGTTTGCCACGTGAACTTGGGCCTCCGTAAGCTTTTCACCGTTGAGATTGCGTCAGCAGCACCGCAAACTGACAAGCTGGCAGACTTACAATTGTGAGAGCTTTCAGCGAGATCGTGCATTGTAGGGGATGAATTCCACATCTCGTAACCAGCATCACGAGAATTTAAGCTTAACGTTTTCTTTACGTCGACGACACACAATAACAATGCTGTCGAGGGCTCTCGGCAATACGTGTGGCTCGCTGTGTGAAGAAGATCCTCTATGCAAATAATCAAGATCGCGGCCCTCACTGGCCTTTTCGCCGCAGCCGGGTCGGCTGCTTTGGCTGCAGACCTTTCCCGCGTCTTTGTGTCGTCGCCGACGACAATGCGGGACTTCAGAGAATCCTCTCGCGGGTTGTACCTGCGAGGGACGCTCGGCTACGCCGATTATAAACATCCTGAGGCTGACGTCGCGGTTCAACCGGATATCCATGGTCTCAGCCGCGAGAGGTTGGCTCACGCTGCAGTCATCGGCACCGGCCTCGGATATCGCTTCAATGCCAATGTCCGGGCGGATGTCACGCTAGATCACACCTTCGACGCTCGCTTCAAAGGTGTCGTGCCAGGGCCGATATCCGGCACGACCACACTCGCGGATTCCGGTCAGTTCCAATCGTCGACCATCATGGCCAATGGCTACCTGGATTTCAGGCCGGTGATGGGCCTGACGCCTTACGTCGGCGCCGGCCTTGGCGTGGCACACAACGTTCTCTCTCAGCAGGTGCTGACGATCTACGATCCGGAGACAGGGATCGGCGCCTCAAGGTCGATCGCTGGCGGCGACAACTTCAGTCTGGCATGGGCAGTAATGGCTGGTGTCGCATACCAGTTGTCATCGAATTTCACATTCGATCTTGGCTACCGCTATGTAAGCATGGGCGACGTGAAAACCCGCGCCTTCGATTATGGTGCCGGATTGGAGATGGAGTCGATCGGCGCTCACGAGATGCGAGTAGGCGTCCGCTACACGTTCAATTGAGAACACAGTCGCGTCGGACGTCTCACACGGCCGAGAATACTCTTCCCATCCCGCAAGGCGCGACAGCCCGTGGCTCATGGTCGAGCTCGAAATAGGCACCAAGCTTTCGTCGAGCCGCAGCGATGCCGCGAAAAAAGCCCTGGAGCCCGCAAAGCAGAAACGCGGCCCGCGGGCCGCGTCTCTTACCGTCTCAGTTTGATCCCAGTCACTCGAACCGGCCGCTCGCGTGGGCCAGCATGGTGTAGACCTTGCCGGTCTCCGACGTCAGATAGGTCTTCGTCAGCATGGAGTCGCGATCGTCGCGGGATACTTCTGACAGCAGGCGCTCGAACTCCTCGACATATCGATCCACGGTTTGCCGGAATTCCTCATCCCGGCGGTACTTGTGGCGAATCTCGTCGAAGGTCTGCTGCCCCTGCAGCGTATAGAGACGACGGGTGAACACGTTGCTCTCGCCGCGGCGATAGCGGTCCCACAGCTCGACAGCCGCCTCGTGGTCGATCATCCGAGCGATATCGACCGAGATCGAATCGAGGGACTCGAGGCTGTTCGTGCGGGCGCGGTCGGTCCTTCCCGGCGTGCGGGCCGGTTCCACTGCCTCGTCGCGAGAGGCCCGGTTCAGGAGATCCGAGAGCCAGCCGCCGCGGCCGCCGGCATCACGGGCGGGAGCCTCGTCCCTCCGGGAAGCCGGACGTTCGGCCGGCTGAGCCTGACGAACCGGCGCAGAAGCCGGAACTGGAGCAGGGCTCAGGGCCGGAGCGGCCGGAGGCTTGGGTTCGGCCTGCCGGGCGATCGTCGGGGCGGGGGCGGGCGTCTGCGCGATGCGCTGCTCGACCGCGGCCGCGACGGCCGCCATAGTGGCGGCAACCGGGGTCTCGTTGGCCGCAGCCTTGCGGGGCTGCGGAGCCGGAGCGGCGTCGACGAGACGGTTCGAGCGGGACACGAGAGCCGACAGTTCGTTGAGGGCCTTGATCTGATCGGCGACGACGCGACGCATGTTGGCGCTCGCTTCCTGTGTCTCCTGCGGCAGCTCGACAACGCCGCGGCGGAGTTCCGCCCGGGTGGCCTCCAGCTCTCGCTGGATTTGACCCGTCATGCCGCGCAGTTCGCCCATGGTGTCGCGGAACTTTGTCGTGGCGTTGGTCAGCGCCTCGGTCATTTCGGCCGCTGCCTGTTCGTAGCTGGTGCGCAGGGCGGCCGCCGTGCGGGTGCTTTCCTCGCCCGTGGTGGCGCGGATGCGCTCGAATTGCTCGCCGATGGCGTTCGTCGTCGTCTCCGCGGCGGCGGCAAGGACCGCCCCGAGCTGCCGCGCCTTGGCATCGGCGTTCTCGAGAGAACCTTCCATGACGGTCGTGAAGGATCGGGTGACGGTTTCCAGTTCTTGCGAACGGTCGGTGATCCGGGCGAGGAGCTCGTCCAGGGCACTCTGACGGCTGGACAGCGCCTCGCTCATGCGCGCTTCGACACGCTCCAGCGCGGTCGTCGCTTCGGTGAGGGTTCGCATCTGCACCTGGGTGGTGTCGGTGAGCGCGCGGCCGCGCTCCTCGAGGCTCTGGGCCAGTTCCATCGCCTGCTGGATGGCTCCGGACGATACGCTGCGCAGCGCGTCCACCTGATCGGCCACCTGATCGGAGGCACGCCCCGTCTGGCTGGCGATTTCCGAGAGAAGCGACTCGATGTGCTGGACCCGTCCGGCCAGCCCGTCCTCGACGGCGCCAAGATTGCTGCTGGCCGAGGCCGCAACCTGCTGGAGCAGACGATTGGCGTCTTGCAGGCGACCCAGCACATCGGTGAGTTCGCCCCGCAGGCGGTCGCTGGTGCCGGTGAGCGTCTGAACACTCTGCTGAGTGCCTTCGTCAATGGCGCTGCGCATGGCTTCTGTCGATTGCGCGTAGGAGGCGGTCAGCTCCATCGTGCGCTCCTGGAGCGAGGAGAGCAGGGTGGTGCTGCGCTCTTCGAGGTTGCGCAGGGTGGTCTCGCTAATGGCTGTGACTTCGCGCCCGATGAGGTCTCCATGGGTGCCGAGATTCTCGACGAGGGACGCGCCCTGCGTGTCGAAGATTGAGCGAATCTCGTCGATGCGGCTGGTCAAGGAGCCGAGAACAGCCTGCCCCCGCTCGTCGATGGTCTCGGCAACGCCGCTGAGACGGTTGACGACCCGGTCTTCGAGCATCGTGACGCTCTGGTTGAGGGCGATGGAAATCTCTTCCGCGCGGCGTCCGAGGGTCTGGTTGATCTCGAATGCCCGTGTACCGAGGGTCTCCGTGATCTCGTCGGCGCGACTGCCGAGAACCTCGTTGATCGTGGCGATGCGGCCATCCAGGGACTCGCTGATCTGCTCGGCTTTGGATGCCAGAGTATCGGCGATCGAATTGGTTTTGACAGTGATTGCCTGACTGATCTCATCGACGCGCGCTTGAAGTGCGGTCGCCACGTCGCGTCCCCCCTCCGCCATGACACGGGCCATTTCGCCGGTGCGGATGACGAGAGCCTCGTTCAGGGCGGTGGAGCGGGCACCGAGAACCGAGTCGACCCGCTCGACGATGGTGTCGAAATTGACGGCGATCTCCGAGGTGCGGCGGGTGGCGTGCTCCTCGAGAGCGGCAAGCTGGGTCTCGATCGCCGTAGTCGCCTCGCGGGCGCGCTCGGCGAAGGATTCGGCTACGGTGCGGCCCTGCACGGTGATGAGGCGGTCCATCTCCTCAAAGCGGCCGCTGATCGTCTCCGTCAGGCTGCCGACGTCGCGCGACATGCGCTCGGCCATCTCGCCGCCGCGGGCCATGACGCCCTCGAAGGCGGTGAGGCGCGAGCCCAGTGTTTCTTCCATCTCGCGGGTGCGGGTGTCGACCGTCGTGGAGAGGGTTTCTGCGGTGCGGTTGAGAACTTCGTTGACGCGCGATCCCTGGGACGCGATGGCGAGAACGATGTCCTTGGCGGTTGTGGCCAGGCGGGTATGCGCTTCGTCCGTGTGGCGGGAAAGCGCCTCGGAGAACTCCTGTCCCCGCGACTCGAACGATGTACGGAATTCCTCCACCTGATTGCCCATGAGGAGCGAGACGCGCTCGCCGGCCTGAGCGAGGCTGGTCTCCAGGGCCTGACCTTGGACGGTCACCGACTCGCTGACTCGCTGGCTTGCCGTCTCCAGGCGGTTGGCCAGATCCTCGACACGGGTGCCGATGGATTCGTCGGCAAGGCGCACCGCGCTCTCCAACTGCTCGCGCACCTCTGCACCGCGCTGATCGATCTCACGAGTGACGTCGGCTGCGGTCGTCGCCAGGCGCTCACGGAACTCGTTGCCGCGCAGCACGATCTCCTCGACTACACCGGATCCGGTGGCGGCGAGCTGCTCGCGAACCTGTACGCCACGAGTCACGATCTCCTCGCCCACGGCGGAGCCTGCGGTGGCGATCTGATCCCGCATTTCCGCAGTGCGGGCCGAGATGTCGTCGGCGATCACGCCGCCGGTGGCTGCCAGCTTCTCCGTGATTTCGCTGCCCCGCTGGGCGAAGCTGTCTTCCAGGGTGCGGGCCGTCGACTCGAAGGCTTCACGCACGTCGTTGCCCTGCTGGGCGAGAGCGTCGATCACGCCGCGACCCGTTTCCGCAAGGGTGCGAGTGACCTGGCTCGCGCCTTCCTGGAGGTGGCGGGTCAGAAGATCGCCGGTGCGCTCGAAGGCGCCGGTGATGTCCTGCGCCTTGCTCTCGAGCGCACCCGTGATGATGGTGCCGACCTCGGAGATGCCGTTCTTGATCTCTTCGCTCGAGCCCGAGAGGCGCTCCACCAGCTCGACGCCGCGGCTTGCCATTTCCTCGACGACACGCTCCCCCGCGCGGCCGAGGGCCTGGGTGATGTGATCGCCCTGCTGTTCCAGCGACGCGGTGACCTTGTCGCCGGCGCCGCTGACGGCGGCAACGACGCGTTCGCTAGCGCCGTCGAGATCCTGGATCAGATTCTGGTGCACGCCCGTGATCGAGCCGCGCACGCGCTCGGCGTTCGACACGATCGCCTCGCGCTGCGCCACGAGTTCGTCGATCAGAGATCGGATGCGGATCTCGTTGTCGGAATAGGCGCGTTCCAGCGTCGAGATCTCGCTGCGCACGAGGGTTTCGAGTTCTCCCGCGCGGGCGAGAGCGCGCTCGACCCCGTCGCCGACGGCCGCGACCTCACGGCGCACGGCCTGCGAGACCGAGAGAACCGCGTCGGTCGAGAAGTTTTCGGGCTGGGCCAGACGCGCGGCGACTTCGCCGACCGCGCGGGCGACCAGCTTCATCTCCTGCGAGCGGACGGTGAGCATCGCCGCAATGAAGAACAGGAAGACCGGTGCCACGAGCCCGACGGCACCAAGGGCGAGCTGCGAGGTCGAGAAGGTGGCGAGCAGTTGTTCGGGAGTCGTGATGCCCTGCCCATAGACGAGGGCTCCCACGCCACCGAGCCAGAGCAGGGAAGCGAGTGCGGCCAACCAGTAGGCGCGGCGAGAGGGGCGGATCTGAAGAGCCTGCAGCATCACGCCCACGTTCTGGCGGTCGTCGTTGGCCACGGAGCTCCGGTCGGGGGCGATGAAGCCGGAGCGGGCCATGTCGTCGAGCCTGGGGTCATGGTCGTCTGCCTGGGCGGACAGGGAATCGGAACCAAGCCCGAACGGACCCTTGGTGAAGTCGTGATCATCGATGTCCGGCAGCTTCGGCTCCTCGTATGGCTTGCCGCCTGAGCGCTCTGGAGTGTGGATCACGAATGTCTCTTCAAGATTGAGCGCCTGCTCGACAGCCGACAAGGCTGCCTCGGCCGGGTCCTTCATTTTCTTGTTCTCGGTCGCCATGATCCGCCCTCGTGACGCAACTGATGATGGTTGAAGCCGCCTTCACTCACTACAACGACGAGGTGAATGCCTGGCTCCAACCGGTGCGAAGTCCCATTTAGAGAATTCCGCACGGTAATCTGTCATTTACCAAGCAAGTCTAGCGGCCGATCTGAAACAAGGAAACCCGATGTCCCCTGCCAATTATGAACGTCGTTAACGGCTTAGTAACCTGCTCTACCGGGGAAAATTGCGGCGAAAAGACGGCAGGTTTCGTATGCGTCTCTCGTCTTCCGGCGCAGTCTGTCTTAAGTATGCGCCGACAAGCAGAGGTCCGCAATGATCAATATTACGTTCGTCGATGCCGAAGGCACGGCCCGCACCGTGGAGGCGGAGGAGGGCGCAACCGTGATGGAAACGGCCATCCGCAATGGCATTCCCGGGATCGAGGCAGAATGTGGGGGAGCCTGCTCCTGTGCCACCTGTCACGTCTATGTCGCCGAGGAATGGGAGGCGGCGACGGGTCAGCCTCAGCCCATGGAGGAGGATATGCTCGACTTCGCCTACGACGTGCGTCCCAACTCGCGGCTTTCATGCCAGATCCGCGTCAGGCCCGAGCTTGACGGGCTTGTCGTTCACACGCCCACCCGTCAAGGTTGATCCGGAGATAAGCTGATGTTCAAGACGATCCTGGTACCTGTCGACCTCGGGGAAGTGGAGGCGGTGCAGCCCGCCATCGACAAGGCGGTGGAACTCGCTACCGCCTCGGGCGGCACTCTGCGACTGATCTATGTGCGCGCCATCGTCCCGGTGACCTACATGGAGTTCATGCCGCCGACCTTCGACGAGGAGCAGCAGGGCGAGGCGGAGAAGCGACTGGCGGACCTAGCCGCCAAGGTGGCGCTTCCAGCGGAGCGCGTCTCTGCCGTCGTCCGGCTCGGCTCCGTCTACAACGAAGTGCTGGACGAGGCCGAAAAGACCGGGACCGACCTCGTCGTCATCGGCTCGCATCGGCCGACCATGGCGACTTACCTGCTCGGATCCAATGCCGCCACCGTCGTGCGCCACGCCAAGTGCTCGGTGCTGGTGGTGCGGGCCTAGGCCAAACATTCCAGGGTCGTGGCCGGTCCGGCCACCGCGATCTTGTGTGGCTCGGCGCTTCGAGCGATCGAGATCGTCGACACAAGGGCGGTGCGACGCTGATTACGGGATTCTCATCCTTCAAGGAGCCTTAGGCAGAAGCTCCGCCGGCAGCTCCCCGGCGCGGAACGGGCGGGGCTTGTTGAGCCTGATCATCGGCTCAATCTGCCAAACGCCCACGACCGCGAACAACCCTCCCAGCAGCGCAACGCCCGTCGCGCCCATGCGCAGAGCCTGCCAGATCAAATACGCCATGGCGACGAGCGACGCGATGGCAAGCGCCGAGGTGGGCAGCCAGAGCCCTAGGGGTTTTCCGGCCACGAACTTCGCCTGCGGGTTGGCCTGGGCGATGGCTTCACAGAGGGCTTGGGCGAAGGCGCGGTATTCCTGGGTGAGCTCCTGGGCCTCCACCAGGCTCTTCCAATCGAGCGAGCTGAACGTGAAGGACTTGCCGTCCTTCATGACCACCTTCGTGCGAAATGATTTCTGTGCCAGCCGGCCGGGCTCGAACGTCATGCGAACGGTGCTGACGGCCCCGAGCTGGACCTCATGCACCTTGCGGCCCGAATCCACGGTGAGCTTCTCGCCCCTGAGGGTGAAGGAAATCGGCCCCCCGAAGGGCTTGGGGCTGTGGGTAAAGGTCGTGGTCATGCGGCTTCTTAGCGGCGCAGCATCCGTTCCGCAAACCCCCCAGCCGGCTCGGCCGTGGGACGTTAGCGGACCAGTTCCCGCATCGCGTGGTCGATGCCTTCGAGAGTGAGCGGGTACATGCGCTCCCCAAAGAGCTGTCGGATCAGGGTTATGGATTGCGTGTGACCCCAGTGCGGCTGCGGCACCGGGTTCAGCCACACGGCTTTCGGGAAGTGGTCGAGAACGCGCCGGATCCAGGCTTGACCGGGCTCCTCGTTCCAATGCTCCACCGAGCCGCCGGGATGGGTGACCTCATAAGGGCTCATGGACGCGTCGCCCACGAAGACCAACCGGTAATCGGACGGATAGGTGCGGATCACGTCGAGGGTGGGGATCACCTCGTCGAAACGGCGGCAATTGTCCTTCCAGAGGTTCTCGTAAACACAGTTATGGAAGTAGAAGTGCTCGAAATGCTTGAACTCGAGGCGCGCGGCCGAAAACAGCTCCTCGGCGGCTTCGACATGCCAGTCCATGGAGCCCCCCACATCGAGGAAGAGCAGAACCTTCACGGCATTGCGGCGCTCGGGGCGTAGGCGCACGTCGAGATAGCCCTTGTGAGCCGATTCCTGAATCGTCCCATCCAGGTCCAGCTCCTCGGCCGAGCCGGTCCGGGCGAAACGGCGCAGACGGCGCAGGGCGATGCGCATGTTGCGGACGCCGAGCTCGACACTGTCGTCGAAATCCTTGAACTCTCGCTTATCCCACACCTTCACGGCACGGAAGCTGCGGTTCTTGTCCTGCCCGATCCGGATGCTTTCCGGGTTGTAGCCGTAGGCGCCGTAAGGGGAGGTGCCGGCGGTCCCAATCCACTTGTTGCCGCCCTGGTGGCGGCCCTTCTGCTCCTTCAGGCGCTCCCTCAGGTTCTCCCAGAGCTTTTCCCAGCCCATGGCTTCGATCTGCTTTTTCTCCTCCTCCGTGAGGTAGCGCTCCGCGAGCTTGCGCAGCCATTCTCCGGGAATGCCGGTCTCGTCGACCGCGTGGCCCATGCTCTCGATACCCTTGAACACATGGGCGAACACCTGATCGAAACGGTCGAAATGCCGTTCGTCCTTCACCAGGCAGGTACGGGAGAGATAGTAGAATTCCTCGACGCTCTTGTCCGCAAGGTCACGGTCGAGCGCTTCCAGCAGGGACAGATACTCCCGGAAGGAGACCGGCACCTTGGCTGCGCGCAGCTCTGTGAAGAAGGTCAGAAACATCGGGCCAGTGTCCGGCATTGCGGAGGAAGGTCAAGGCCGATCCAAGGCTCGGACCTTGCTCTCACTTTCCAACCGTCCGACGGGCCCTGAATTCGATGCGCTCCGGATTGCGGGTGTTCTTCTTAAGAACCTCGCGGAATTCGTCGCGCCGCTCATGGATCGAGGCAATGACCAACCCCATCGGAACTCCGATATCCGTCAGAACCGCCTCGCTCAGCTGCAGGGAGGCCTCAATGGTCTCAGGCACCGCATCGTCGACGCCGAGATCGTAGAGCTGAGCGGCGTGCTTGTCGTCGCGGGCGCGGGACACGATGGTAATGTCCGACCGCTCCTGCCGGGCGGCCGCGACCAACGCCCCGATGGCACTCGGAGTGTCAAGGGTGATGACGAGGGCGCGCGCCTGCTCGATGCCGCAGGCGCGCAGGAACTCGGGATAGGACCCGTCCCCGAAATAGACCGGCTTACCGGCTCTGCGTTGTTCGGCCACGCGGGCCGGGTCGAGGTCGATGGCGAGATAAGGCACCTTGTGCCGCTGAAGCATGTCGCCGACGAGCTGGCCGACACGGCCATAACCGGCCACTATGACACGTCCGGGCTCCTCCGGCGGGGGTGGAACCGTGATCGCCGGGTCGAGGGGACGCTTCTTCTCCAGCCGGCGGCTCAGGCGGCGTCCCAGCCGGGCGAAGAAGGGAATCGCCACCATGGTGAGCGTGGTCACGATCAGGAGGCTCTGGCCCGCTTCGCCGGGAACCAGTCCGGCCGCCATGGCGCTGCCGAGGATGACCAGCGCGAACTCGCCGCCGGGGCCGAGCAGCAGCCCCGTCTCGGCGGCTTCGGCCGCATTGAGCCCGAACGGGCGGCTCAGCCAGAAGATGATCACACTCTTGACGGCGACCACCAGAGTGGCGATCCCAAGGATTGTCAGCGGCGCCTCCAGAAACCGCACGACGTCCAGGTTCATGCCGACCGAGACGAAAAAGACGCCCAAGAGCAGGCCTTTGAAGGGCTGGATCGTCGTGTCGACGGCGCGCCGATACTCGGTTTCCGACAGGAGAATGCCGGCAATGAAAGCGCCCAGCGCCATGGACAGGCCGCTCGCAGCCGCGACGAGGCTCGTGACCAGCACAACGAGCAGGCAGGCCGCCATGAACAGTTCAGGGCTTTTCGTCGTCGAGACCATCTGGAAGAAGGGCCGCAGGACGATGCGTCCGAGCACCACGATGACGGCCAGGGCCAGCGCCGCCTGAAGAAGTGACGTGACCAGGGTCAGGGTGGTGACTTCCGGCTGCCGGATGTCCAGGACCGCGATGGTGAGCAGGATCGGCGCCACGGCCAGATCCTGGAAGAGCAGGGCTGAGAAGCTTGCGCGTCCCGGCGAGGTGTTGAGGCGCCTCTGTTCCGCGAGGACCGGCAGGACGATGGCCGTGGAGGACAAAGCCAGGGCGATGCCGATGATGGCGGCCGCCGTCACGGTGGCGACGCTCTTATACGCGAACAGGCTCAAGGCGAGGGTGCAGAGCACGACCTGGAGCGTGCCAAACCCGAACACCATGCGCCGCAGGAGGCGCAGGCGCTGCCAGGACAGCTCGATGCCGATGGTGAACAGGAGGAAGACCACGCCGAACTCGGCCAGCCGCGAGGTCCCCTCCGGGTCCGTGAAGGTCAGCCAGTCGACCCAAGGGTAGCTCGGCATGAGACGCCCAAGACCGTAGGGCCCCAGCAACGCGCCTGCCGCCAGGAACCCCAGGACCGGGCTGACCTTGAGCCGGTGAAACAGGGGGACGACGATGCCTGCCGTTGCCAGAAAAAGAATGGGTTCCTGATAGGCGTGCAGGTCTATCGCAGCGGCCATTGCTTCCTTCCGGTCAGAGATATTGTCCTTCTACGTCCAAGTGATGCGCAAGGGGTTAATGCCGCTCCCGACGGCATGGTGGGCGCGACATGAGCGCATGGGTTTTCATCATGATCGCCCCTGATCGTCATGGCCGGAGAGATCCCGGCCAACTTGGCACAAAGCAGCAGGAGACCTGGATCCCCGGCTCAGGGCCGGGGATGCTGATAAGCAAGATGGGGATGGCTAATCCAGCGTCGCCAGCGCCTGCGCCAGGTCGGCCACGAGATCGTTCGGGTGCTCGATGCCGATGGAGACGCGGATCGTGGCGTCGGAGACGCCGAGCCGGTCCCGGGTTGCCTTCGGGACCCCGGAATGGGTCGTGGAAGCCGGGTGCGAGATCAGCGACTCGGTGCCACCGAGGCTCACCGCGAGCTTGAACACCTGGAGCGCGTTGAGGACCCGGAAGGCCTCGGCTTCGCCGCCCTTCACGTCAAAGGAGAAGGTGGAGCCGGGCGCGTCGGACTGGGCCTCGTACACCTGTCGGGCCCGTGAGCCCTCGGGCAGATAGGCGAGATGGTGCACCCTCACCACGCTTGGGTGCTCGTGCAGAAACTGTGCCACGATCTCCGCGTTCCGGTTCGCCGCGCTCATGCGCAGGGCGAGCGTTTCGAGGGAACGCCCAATCATCCAGCAGGAATGGGGGTCGAGCTGGGTGCCGATGGCCGAGCGCAGCAGGCGCACCGTCTTCATCAGGTCCTTGGATCCGAGCGCCGCGCCGGCGATCAGGTCCGAATGGCCGCCCACGTATTTCGTCAGTGAATAGACCGAGATGTCGGCCCCGTCCTTGAGCGGCTTCTGGAAGAGGGGGCCGAGAAGGGTGTTGTCGCAGACGATCACCGGGCGATGGCCCTGAGCGGTGCCGATCTCGTCGGCGATCCTCTTGATCAGGGCGATGTCCACCAGCGTGTTGAGCGGGTTGGAGGGCGTTTCGATCATGATGACCGAGACGCGGCCCTTGGCCTGAGCTTCGGTTGCTGCCGCGCGAATGCCGGTCTCGTCCACGCCGTCGCCGAAACCGACGGCCCCTATGTTCATGTTGGCCAGCGTCTTGGCGATCAGGGTCTCGGTGCCGCCGTAGAGCGGCTGCGAGTGAAGGATCACGTCGCCGGGCCGGGCAAACGCCAGGATCGTCGTGGAGATCGCCGACATGCCGGAGGAGAACAGGAGGCCAGCCTCCGCCTCCTCGAAGATGGCGAGCCGGTCCTCGACGATCTCGGAGTTGGGGTGGTTGAAGCGCGAATAGACTAGACCCGCGGCCTCGCCCTGCGGGGGCTCGCGGCGGCCCGCCACGTAATCGAAGAACTCCTTGCCGTGCTCGGCGCTGGTGAACACGAAGGTCGAGGTGAGGAATACCGGAGGCTTCACTGCGCCCTCCGACAGGGTCGGATCATACCCGTAGCCCAGCATGAGGGTCTCGGGCCTCAGCTTGTGATTGCCGATGCGGTCCTTGTGGTAGCGGTTATTGGCCATAGGTCGTTATCCTCCCGGTTTGTTTGTCATGGGCTTACCCTATGAAGGCGATTGCCGAAAGGCAGCGGCAGGAATTAGGGTCTGGATGAAACCGAGGAATGGTGAGAATGGCGCGTTTTGCCGGAACCGAGACCTATGTGGCGACCGAGGACCTAACGGTGGCGGTCAATGCCGCCATCACCCTGGAGCGGCCTCTCCTGGTGAAGGGGGAGCCCGGAACGGGCAAGTCCGTTCTGGCCGAAGAGATCGCCCGGAGCCTGAACGCACCGCTCCTGACCTGGCACATCAAGTCGACCACCAAGGCCCAGCAGGGGCTTTACGAGTATGATGCGGTGTCCCGCCTGCGCGACAGCCAGCTCGGCGATTCCCGGGTGTCCGATATCCGTCACTACATCAAGCGCGGCAAACTGTGGGAGGCCTTCGCGTCCGAGGTGCGTCCCGTACTGCTCATCGACGAGATCGACAAGGCCGACATCGAATTCCCGAACGACCTCCTGCTCGAGCTCGACCGCATGGAGTTCTTCGTCTACGAGACCGGCGAGACCGTGAAGGCGGCCCAGCGACCCATCGTGGTCATCACGTCCAACAACGAGAAGGAGCTGCCGGATGCCTTCCTGCGCCGCTGCTTCTTCCATTACATCAAGTTCCCAGACGCCGAGACCATGGGTCGGATCGTCGAGGTGCACTATCCCGGCATCAAGCACCGACTGGTCGAGGAAGCCCTGAAGATCTTCTTCGAGGTGCGGGACGTTCCTGGTCTGCGCAAGAAGCCCTCCACCTCGGAGCTGCTCGACTGGCTCAAGCTCCTGCTCTCCGAGGACATCGGCCCCGAGCAGTTGCGGGAGCGCGACACCCGCAAGCTCATCCCGCCGCTTCATGGGGCGTTGCTGAAGAACGAGCAGGATGTGAGCCTGTTCGAGAAGCTGGCTTTCATCGCCAGACGGGACGGGCGCTGATGCTTCGCCTCCTGCTCCTCCGTCATGCCAAGGCCGCCTGGCCCTCCGGTGTCCTCGACCTCGACCGGCCTCTGGCCAAGCGGGGCCAGGAGGCGGCTCCCGTTATGGGCACCTATCTCAAGAGGGAGCGCCTGGAGCCTGATCTCGTCATCCTCTCGCCGGCCCGTCGCACGGAGGAGACCTGGGAACGGGTTCAGTCCATCCTCGGCGACATCCAAACCCGTCGCGACGGGCGGATCTACGAAGCTCCCGTCGGGCGGCTCCTGGATGTCGTGCAGGAGGTGGAGCCTGGGGTTCGGACCCTGCTGATGATCGGCCACAATCCGGGCTTCGAGGAACTCGCGAAGCTTCTCATCGGCGAAGGCGATATCGACGGGATCCTGCGGCTCGGCCAGAAATACCCGACTGCCGGCCTTGCCGTCATTGATTTCCCGCTTGAGGCCTGGAGCGCAATCAAGCCGAAGTCCGGTACGCTGGAGCGCTTCGTGACGCCCAAATCTCTGGGGAACGGCGAGGACGATTAGACGTCTCCCGGCCGTGGGAGATCCAGATAGAGCAGTTCCTCGTCGTGGAAGACGCTTCCGACCCTGAGGGCCTTGCGCTCAATGCCGTAGGGCCTGAATCCGAGACCATGATAGGTCCGCCGGGCGTTCTCATTCGTGAGGCCGACAGCCGCTTCGAGCATGATCACGTGCCGGGAGGCATGGTCGATCACACGCTGGACCAGGTCTCTCCCGACGTGCCGCCCCTGCCATTCCGGTCTTACGAAGACGCCCCAGAGGACGCCCTTGTGGCGGGCCTTCATCCGCTCATAGACGGCAAATCCCGCCATGCCGACGAGCCTCCGTTCGGAAAAGGCCCCGAAGATGGCGTTCGGACCCGACGAGGAAATGCGAGCCTCGATCGCCTCGAGGGCGAGAGGCGCTTCCTCCTCGTAGCTGGAGCCGAAGGCTTCCGGGTTGGTCTGCAGCGCTTCGAGCCGCAGTTCCTGGTAGGCCGACGCGTCCGTGTGCTGCAAACGTCGAATGGTAATGGTGGCGGACATGGATCCCTGCGGAACGGTCGATGCGAGATGTCGGTGGCTCCTCACCGAGCGGTCGGACCATTAGACTTCGATTGCTGCCGAAGGACCAGCATCACGCATTGAGACTGAACCGATCAGCCCTACCATCGTTCTGCCTGAAAGCCTTTCCATTCTTTTCGGCCGAAGCGGGGGCTGATCCTTACCATGACGCCTCAGATGGTTCTTGCGATCGCCCTTGCGGTGCGCGCCCTCCTGCCCGGGGATGATCACGGGGCGGGAGAAACATCGTCGCAGCCCGTCCGGGAGGCAGAAGCCCTGCAGGCGCGCTATGAGCCGGAGCGCCGCGAAGTCACGAATTGGCGCCGGGAGGCGATGGCTGCCCTGGAGCCGAAGCCGGTCGTCGCCATGGCGGCCCTTCTCAAGGCCGAGCGTCCCTTCGTCACCCGTTGCGTCAAGCTCAATAATTACTGGTGCATCAAGAGCGCTCGCTGGAACGGCGAACTCGCGACAGATGGCGAGGGGCATGTGGGCTTCATCTCCGCCGACCACGGAGCCGACGCCGCCGCCACCCTGCTGCGGCGCTATTACCTGGAGTTCAACCGCAAGTCCGCCCTCGATATCGTCCGCCGCTGGGCCCCGGCCGAATGCGGCGTCGCGACGGGCATCGGGGGGATCGCCATGCTGGCCGTCAGAGGCATCGGCGGCACTGTGCGGGCCCAGTATCTCGCCTCGCGCCGCAAGAAGGGCGGCGGTGTGCGGTATACGGCAAAAGCCGGCCCCGGGGGCAGGCCGGGCCGGGTCTCCATGGTGATCCCGATGGCGGCGAGGACGCCGCAATTCCGGGTGCCGAGCATCGCCGAAGGCATGGGCGAAAAGCCGAAGGCGCCGCCGCAGGCCGTCGCCCGGCGCAGACCGGCGACGGAATCGGCGGTCACCGCCTCGGCGGCTCCGAAGCCCAGCCAGAAGGTTCAGGTGGCTACCGCTTGTCCGTCCGAAGAACAGCGCCATCGCAACTACGCCGGCCGGATGGTCGAAGGTCTCGGGTTGAAGCCCACCGACGATCTCAAGCTGTTCGCCGAGGACGGCACGCCTCAACCGAACCTGACCCATGTGATGTTGGCGATGTCGGCCTTCGAGCTCGGGGCACTGCGCGCCAGCCCCGATCTGGTGGAAGAGGCCGTCGAGCGGGCAGCCGCTAGGCTGAAGGAGAATGCGAGGTCCGATGAGAGGAAAGCGGATCTCTCCCGGGTACCTGTGCCGAGCGTGGAGCACTGACGCTGTCTTGCACGTTAGGACTTCAAGCCCCACCTTCGAGCTTGGCTTGAGAGCATTAGGTTCATCTACGTGTCCGTCATCACCGATTTCGCCTCCCGCGCCGGGTCCGCTGCGCAATCGCTCTGGGAGGCTTCGGGGCAGCTGATCCAGCCCTCCCTCCGCCTCGGTGTCACGGGGCTTGCCCGGTCCGGCAAGACGGTCTTCACCACCGCGCTCGTCCATCACCTCACCCGCGGCACGAGCCTGCCTGCCTTCAGGGCTTCCGCCGAGGGACGGATCCGGCGGGCCCATCTCGCCCATCAGCCGGATGACGCGGTACCGCGCTTTCCCTACGAGGAGCACATGGAGGCCCTCACCGAGAGCCGTCGTTGGCCGCAATCCACTAACCGGATCAGCGAGTTGCGCGTGGATGTGGAATTCGAACGGAAATCCGGCTGGCGGACAGGACCGGCTTCGCTCGCCCTCGACATCGTGGATTACCCGGGCGAATGGCTCCTCGACCTTGCCCTCCTCGATGCCGGCTACGCCGAATGGTCCCGTCAGACGATCGAAGCAAGCCGCAAGCGTGACCGCGTCCCTGTTGCCGGGAACTGGCACGAAACCTTGAAAACCCTCGATCCCTTGGGGACTTCCGACGAGATGCTCGCCTCGAGGGCGAGCGAGGCGTTCAAGGATTATCTTACGGCCCTGCGCGCCGGCTCGGAGGCCGTCGCCACCACGCCGCCGGGCCGGTTCCTCATGCCGGGCGACCTCGCGGGCTCGCCCGCGCTGACCTTCGCGCCGCTTGACCTGCCTCAAGGGCAGCCGATCGCGCCAGGCAGCTTCGCAGCCCTCATGGAACGACGCTTCGAGGCCTACAAGACCCATGTGGTCCGTCCCTTCTTTCGCGACCATTTCCAGCGCATCGACCGACAGATCGTTCTCGTCGACGTTCTGGCCGCTATTGACGCTGGTCCGGTGGCCCTAGCGGAACTGGAGGAGGCGCTGGATCAGGTGCTCATGGCCTTCCGGACCGGGCGCAACACGCTGCTGTCCCGCCTGTTCTCACCGCGGGCCGACCGGGTCCTGTTCGCGGCGACCAAGGCCGATCACATCCACCACACTGATCACGACCGTCTGGACGCGATCCTGCGCCTTCTCGTGAACCGCGCCTCTCGTCGGACTGAGGCTGCCGGCGCGCGGGTCGGAACGGTGGCGCTCGCCTCCGTGCGCGCGACCCGCGAGACGACGATTCGCGAAGGCCGCGAAACCCTGCGCGCCGTGGCCGGCGTTCCCGAGGCTGGCGAGCGGGTGGGGGACGACATCTTCGACGGCGAGGCGGAAGCCGCGATCTTCCCGGGCGAACTGCCGGAAACGCCCGAAGCCGTGTTCCAGGGCGCGATACCTCCGGGCTCGTTCCGATTTCCACGCTTCCGCCCACCGAAACTGCCGGTCGATGCTGCGGGCCGCATGGCCAAGATGCCTCACATCCGTCTCGACCGGGCCCTTGAATTCCTTCTGGGGGATCGCTTCGCATGAGCCGCCAACCTCGCGCCTATCGTCTCGACGATCCGAACGTCACGGCCGGCGCCGTGCAGGTCACGGAGGAGCCCTTCGACGCCATCGAAGCCGCGGACGGCGTCCTGGTGCCCATGGGCGAGAAGCGCCGTGCCCCCTGGATCGGAATCCTGGTTTCCGCCTTGTCGGGCCTCCTCGTTCTGGGCCTCGGGCTCGCAGTCGAGAACCTGATCGTCGAGCTCTATACCATCGCGCCGTGGCTCGGCTGGGTGGCGCTCGGCCTCGCGATCATCGCCCTCCTGGCGTTCGTGGCCATCATTGGCCGCGAGGTGGCGGGGATCTGGCGCGAGCAAAAGATCGAAGGCCTACGGGAGGCTGCTATCGATGCGCTTGCGGTCAAGGACCACAAGGCCGCCAAGAGCATCGTGGCCGATCTTCTGAGCCTCTATGGCGGCCGCGCCTCGGCGGCGCCGGGGAGCGCGCGCCTGCGCGGCCTGACCGACGAGATCATCGATGCGGACGACCGGCTTGCCATTGCCGAGCGCGAGCTGCTGGCGCCCCTCGACGTCCAGGCCAAGCGGGCCATTGCCGGAGCGGCGAAGCAGGTCTCCCTCGTCACGGCGGTGAGCCCCCGGGCCGTCGTGGATGTGGCCTTCGTGATCTTCGCGGCGGTGCGGCTGCTGCGGACCCTCTCGCGAATCTATGGCGGGCGGCCCGGCCTGTTTGGGTTCCTGCGCCTCGCCAAGGCGGCTTTCAACCACCTCGCTGTCACGGGAGGAATGGCCGTGGGCGACAGCCTCATGCAGCAGGTGCTGGGCCTGGGCCTTGCGGCGCGAATCTCGGCCAAGCTCGGGGAGGGGGTGCTGAACGGGCTCATGACCGCCCGCTTCGGCCTCGCAGCGCTGTCCGTCTGCCGTCCGCTCCCGTTCATCCGGGAGGAGACTCCCAAGATCGGCGATGTCGCCGGGGAGCTTATCAGCCGGGCGGAGGCGGCCTCCTCCTGATGGGTGCGGCAAATCGTGCGCGCCCGCCCTTTCCAAGGTGCAAAAGAGGTGCTCGGGCCACTTAGACAAATCGATGACGCTTAATATCGTTGTCGCCGACCCTGCTTGCCTATATAGGGGCGCCACGGTTCATCGGGGAAGAACGGCTGAACATGACAGACATCGTGATTGATGAGGGTTATCGTCCGACAGAAGACGAGCCCTTCATGAATGAACGGCAAAGGGAGTACTTCAGGCGCAAGCTGATCCGTTGGAAGCATGATATCCTCAAAGAGGCTCAGGAAACCCTCGCCACCTTGCAGAGCGAGAACGAGAACCATCCTGACCTCGCGGATCGCGCCTCCTCGGAAACGGACCGCGCCATCGAGCTTCGTGCCAGGGATCGCCAGCGCAAGCTCATTGCCAAGATCGATGCCGCGCTCGCGCGGATCGAGGATGGGAGCTACGGCTATTGCGAGGAGACCGGGGATCCGATCTCCTTGAAGCGCCTGGAAGCGCGTCCCATCGCAACGCTGTCCCTCGAGGCGCAGGAGCGTCACGAGCGCAACGAACGGGTCTACCGGGACGACTGAGATCCTTTAGCACCACATCGAAAGGGCTCCGCTTGCGGAGCCCTTTTTCTTTGCGTCTCGCGTCCGTCGGGACGCGTCACTCTTTCTTGGAGGTGTCGAGCGGGCGTCCCAGGAGGCGGGCGAACTCCGCCTCTATATCTTCGACGGAAAACGGGTCCGTCGGCTTCTGGGGAGCAGCGGGCGGCTCCTTCGCCTGCGGCGGGAGGGGAGCCGTCACAGGCGGAGGGGGCGGCACCGGTCGGATCGGCTCGGGGGCCGGCGTTGGTCTGGCCGGAGGCGCGGGCTCCGGGATCGGAGCGCGGCTGTCTTCGTCCCGGCGGTCGTACACGGCGACATGCTCCGTGTCGGCCGGCGTCGGCTCGAGGATCTCGTCCTCATCCTGAACACCCTCAGGCTCGGATGTGTCGGCTTCAGGCGCTGGTGCGACCGGAGGCGGGGGGACGGGGTTCGCGGGGCGCTTCAGCGCCTCTTCGAGCTGCTTTGCCATATCCGACAGGAGACCTGCGCCGGGAGCGGGCCGCTCGGTCACGGCTGGACGGTCAATCGGTGCCGGCTCTCGGATCGGTTCCGGTGGAGCAGGAGGGGGCGGGGGAACCGGCGTCGGGCGCGACTGGAACGGAGGAGGTGCCATGCTCGGGCGCGGCTCCGGGCGCTCCACGGGCGGAACTGCAGCGGGTTGAGCATTGTGGACCGAGGGTGTCCTCGCCTCGGCGCGCAGGCCTTGGATGGCAGGGGCGGCCGAGACTGCCACAGCATCAGGTTTCAGCGCGGGCTCAGGATGAGCTGGAACCGGAGCGCTCACCGTCGCGACGGGTGCGAGTTCCTGGTCGATCTCGGATTCCTCCGAAGGACGCCGCACGAAAGCACCGAGCTGGGCGGCGAGCTGGGTTTCGATGGAGGGGCGGCCGTTGGGCTCGACCTGTGGGGGGCGGGGAGGCTGATCGAGCGTCGGCTCGAACCGTTCCACGCCTGTGTCGTTGGAGGGTGCCGGAATGCGGGCACCGGCGACGCGAACGATATTGGTTTCGATGACGACGTCGTTGGGCCCGCCGATGAGAAGAAGGTGTTCGACATTGTCACGACGGAGAAGGAGAAGCTGCCGCTGCCGGTCGAGATCGTATACGTCGACGATGCCGAGCCTCGGTTGGCGGCTGCCGCGACCGCGGTCGCTGCCGGGCATCATCAGTCTGGCGCCTGTCAGCTTGCGGAAGACTACACCGAAGAGCACGAGCAGGATCAGAATGATCGCGAACGCAATCGCGAATTGGACTGCCCGTGACGCTTCGATACCGAAAAGAGATGACACGATGTACTCTCAAGTGTTTGCAGGCCGTGCAGGCCCGTTCCGTGGTGTTTGTACCACATTGACCGTCAAAGCCAGCCGCAAGGTTAACAAATGGTTAACGGAACCGGGCTTCATTAAACGGGCATGCGGATGAGGATCGGGCCTCGACGATGGGACCAAGATGGGTCTCTTGGCCCTTTCATCAAGGAAAATAGGGATTTCCTATGGCGAAATCGTCATACGGTGGTGTTCACCGTGCAGTCCGGCCCTTGCATCGGATCCTGGCTCCGCCTTAGAGGTCGATCAACGATTCGTGTGTAAGATGAGCGGCAGAGATCACGCGACTGGCTGCAACATTGCAGCCGGCGCCATAGGGCACCACCGCCTCCGTTGAGGATTTTGACATTCCATGGCTTACGAGGGCGACACGCCAAAAATCTCGGCCATCGACCGTTCCGAGCGCCACGGCCATATCGGGTGGGTCCTGCTCCTGGCTGGGATCCTTGTCGGCGCGACCCTGAGCCTGCGTTTCCTCGGCATGGACCAAGTTCAGCCTCTCATCCTCGGCCTCCTTGCGTTCTTCGCGATGGCCGGTGTGTTCTTCCTCTTCGCGATGTCGATCGGGGTCGTGCAGTTTTCAGGACAGACCGCGCGCAACGATATCACCAAGCTCATGGCCGATACGTCGACGGACGGCCTCGTCGTGATCGAGGACGACGGGCGCGTCACCTATGCCAACGAATCTTACCTCTCTTACGCGGGCTTGCAGGGAGGAGAGGTGCGTCCGGTCGAGCGCCTGTTCATGGGGGCGCCCGAAGTCTCCGAGGCGATCTACCGGCTGGCCCAGGCCGCGCGGGAGCATCGCACGGGCACGGAGGAAATCCGTCTTTCGCCCTCGTTGAACGGTGCCCACGAGTTCGGCTGGTACCGCGTGCGCGTACGCTCCGTATCGCGCCCCAACGGGCGGTTTGCGGCACTCTGGACCATCTGCGAGGTGACCCATGAGCGCGAGCGGCAGGAGAACGTTTTCCAGGAACTCCAGCATGCCATCGATTACCTCGATCACGCCCCCGCGGGCTTTCTCTCGGTCGATCCCGAGGGATCGATCATCTACCTGAACGCCACTCTTGCCTCATGGCTCGATTATGATCTCGCCCAGGTCGGCTCGGGAGGGCTGAGCCTCGCCGACATCGTGCCTCGCGATGTCGTGTCGATGATGACGTCGTTTTCCGGCGAGCCGGGCAGCGTTCGCACGGAGACGTTCGATCTCGACCTGCGCCGCCGCAACGGCCAGTTTCTCCCCGTGCGCCTTTACCACCGGATTGCCTTCGGGCAGGACGGCAGGATGGGAGCTTCCCGGACCCTTGTCCTCAATCGCTCAGCCGGTGGGGAAGTCGACGAGGGACAGCGGGCTGCCGAGGTGCGCTTCGCCCGGTTCTTCAACAACACGCCTATCGCCATCGCGACGGTCAATCAGACCGGCCGGATCGTTCATGCGAACGCGCCGTTCTCCAAGCTGTTCGGCACGCTGATCCGTGGGGGTGAGGGCGGTGTCACCGGGGCATCCATCCTCGACACGTTCCGCGAGCGCGGTCCCATCGAGATTGCCCTTAAGGCGGCGGCGGAGAACAAGGGCGACATTCCGCCCCTGGAGCTTCAGACCACTGGAGAGAACGCTGGCTCCGTCCGGGTCTGGGTCACGCCCGTTGGCGATACTGGTGCCGAAGGCGAGACGGCGATCCTCTACGCTCTCGACACGACGGATTTCCGGAAAGTGGAGGAGCAGCTCGCCCAGTCTCAGAAGATGAACGCGGTCGGGCAGCTCGCCGGCGGCGTCGCGCATGACTTCAACAACGTGCTGCAGGCGATCATCGGCTACAGCGACCTGCTGCTCGCCAATCACCGGCCGACCGATCCGTCCTTCCAGGACATCATGCAGATCAAGCAGAACGCGAACCGGGCCGCGAGTCTCGTCCGCCAGCTGCTCGCCTTCTCCCGCCGCCAGACCCTGCGGCCGGAAGTGCTGAACCTCAACGACCGGCTCTATGATCTCTCCATGCTGCTCAAGCGCCTGCTGGGCGAGCGCGTGGAGCTCGATTTGAGCCACGGCCGCGACCTTTGGTTCGTTAAGGCGGACGTGAACCAGTTCGAACAGGTGGTGGTGAACCTCGCCGTCAACGCCCGCGACGCGATGCAGGGCGGCGGCAAGCTCGCAATCCGCACGGCGAATGTGGCGGCCACGGAGGCCGCCCGACTCAACGTGAGCGCGATGCCGCCGGCCGATTACGTCGTCGTCGAGGTGTCCGATACGGGCTCGGGCATGACGCCCGACGTGGTTGAGAAGATCTTCGAGCCGTTCTTCACTACCAAGGAAGTCGGCAAGGGAACCGGGCTCGGCCTCTCGACGGTCTTCGGCATCGTCAAGCAGTCAGGCGGCTATATCGACGTGGACTCGACGCCCGGACAGGGCACGGTCTTCCGCATCTACCTGCCGCGCCATGTTCCCGACGTGCAGGATGCGCCCGAGGAATCGAAGGCCGATGCGCCGAAGAAGCCGGCCGCCGACATGACCGGGCAGGGCACCATTCTTCTGGTCGAGGACGAGGACCCCGTCCGCGCTGTCAACGCCCGGGCGCTCTCCGCCCGCGGCTACACCGTGCTTGAGGCTGCCTCCGGAATCGAGGCTCTGGAGATCATCCAGGAGCGCGGCGCCCCGGTCGATCTCGTGGTCTCCGACGTGGTCATGCCGGAAATGGACGGCCCGACCCTGCTCGGCGAGCTGCGCAAGCTCTACCCGGGCCTGAAGGTGATCTTCGTGTCCGGCTATGCCGAGGAAGCCTTCCGCAAGAACCTTCCGGAAGGGGAGGAGTTCAACTTCCTGCCCAAGCCCTTCAGCCTGCGCCAGCTGGTCGAGATCGTGAAGCAGGTGATGGTGCGCTAACCAACTGTTTTTACTCATTGTTAACCCTGCGGCGTCGTGCCCTGCCCAAGAGCTGTGAATTCGCGGATGAGAACGAAAAAAGAACTTGTAAGGGGGAACAAAGTGAGTACATATATTCTCTCAACACCGCGTTGAGATTCACTCCTCCTCCATGCCATAAGGATGTCAGGTCATGTCACAGTCCTCCCTGCGACTGGTGGAAAGCTCATCAATGGATAAAGATAAATCGAAAGCTCTCGACGCGGCGCTGTCCCAGATCGAGCGCGCCTTCGGCAAAGGCTCGATCATGCGGCTCGGCAAGGGCCAGCAGCCGGTGGAAATCGAGACCGTTTCGACCGGTTCTCTCGGCCTCGACATCGCGCTTGGCGTCGGTGGCCTGCCCCGCGGCCGCATCATCGAGATCTATGGACCGGAATCCTCCGGCAAGACGACCCTGGCCCTGCACACCATTGCCGAGGCTCAGAAGAAGGGTGGCGTCTGCGCCTTCGTGGACGCGGAGCATGCTCTGGATCCGGTCTACGCCCGCAAGCTCGGCGTCAACCTGGACGATCTCCTGATCTCGCAGCCCGATACGGGTGAGCAGGCGCTCGAGATCGCCGATACGCTGGTCCGGTCCGGCGCGGTCGACGTGCTCGTCATCGATTCGGTTGCGGCGCTCACCCCGAAGGCGGAACTCGACGGAGAGATGGGCGAGGTCCAGCCGGGCCTCCAGGCCCGCCTCATGAGCCAAGCCCTGCGCAAGCTCACCGGTTCGATCTCGCGCTCGAACACGATGGTGATCTTCATCAACCAGATCCGCATGAAGATCGGCGTCATGTACGGGAGCCCCGAGACTACGACGGGCGGCAACGCCCTGAAGTTCTACGCGTCCGTGCGCCTCGACATCCGTCGCGTCTCGACCCTCAAGGATCGTGACGATCCGATCGGAAACCAGGTCCGCGTGAAGGTCGTGAAGAACAAGGTGGCTCCGCCCTTCAAGCAGGTCGAGTTCGACATCATGTTCGGCGAAGGCGTGTCCAAGGTGGGCGAACTCATCGACCTCGGCGTCAAGGCCGGCATCGTCGACAAGTCCGGCGCCTGGTTCTCCTACGACAGCCAGCGCCTGGGCCAGGGCCGCGAGAACGCCAAGCAGTTCCTGCGCGACAATCCTGAGGTGGCCGGCAAGATCGAGGCGCTCATCCGCCAGAATGCCGGTCTGCTCGCCGATCGCATCCTGGAGCAGGCGACCCCGACCGCCGACGACCTGGACGAAGGTTCCGCAGAATAAGCTTTTGCTCTCCTTCAAGGGCAAAGAGAGGCCGTCGCGAGAGATCGCGGCGGTCTTTTCGTTTTCCGATCTGTCTCGATCTCGCCCCCGGATCGCGGAGCAGGACCCGGGAGATTAGACGACACGCCGCCTCGACAGGGCGGGCGCAGACGGCTAAAACCAGCCACCACCAAGATCTTTCGGCCCCAAAAGCCCCTTTACCTTAAGTTTGAAAACCCATGAACATGAACGGCGTCAACGAAATCCGGTCGGCCTTTCTCGATTACTTCGCCAAGAACGGCCATGAGGTCGTGGCCTCGAGCCCCCTGGTGCCGCGCAACGATCCGACCCTGATGTTCACGAACGCCGGCATGGTGCAGTTCAAGAACGTCTTTACCGGCGTCGAGAAGCGGCCCTACAGCACCGCGACCACCTCGCAGAAATGCGTCCGTGCCGGTGGCAAGCACAACGACCTGGACAATGTGGGCTACACGGCGCGCCACCACACCTTTTTCGAGATGCTCGGCAACTTCTCGTTCGGCGACTACTTCAAGGAGCAGGCCATCGAGCTTGCCTGGGGGCTGATCACCAGGGAATTCAACCTGCCGAAGGACAGGCTCCTCGTCACCGTCTATCACGACGACGACGAGGCGGCGAACCTTTGGAAGAAGATCGCCGGCTTTTCGGATTCCAAGATCATCCGCATTCCGACCTCGGACAATTTTTGGCAGATGGGCGATACCGGCCCCTGCGGTCCATGTTCGGAGATCTTCATCGACCAGGGCGACAAGCTCTGGGGCGGCCCGCCGGGAAGCCCGGAGGAGGATGGCGACCGATTCCTGGAGTTCTGGAACCTCGTGTTCATGCAATACGAGCAGATCGAGCCCGGCAACCGGATCGGCCTTCCCAGGCCGTCCATCGATACCGGCATGGGCCTGGAGCGCATCTCGGCCATCATGCAGGGCGTCTATTCCAACTATGATACGGACCTGTTCCGCACCCTCATCGAGGCTGTGGCCCATGCCACCGGCGTGGCGCCCGAGGGCGACCGCAAGGCCTCGCACCGGGTGATCGCCGACCACCTGCGCGCCTCGTCCTTCCTCGTCGCCGACGGCGTGCTGCCGTCGAACGAGGGCCGCGGTTACGTGCTCCGCCGGATCATGCGTCGCGCCATGCGTCACGCGCAGCTTCTGGGAGCCAAGGATCCGATCATGTACCGCCTCGTGCCCGCCCTGGTGCGCGAGATGGGGCAGGCCTATCCGGAGCTTGTCCGCGCCGAGGCGCTGATCACCGAGACCCTGAAGCTGGAGGAGACCCGCTTCCGCAAGACCCTGGAGCGTGGCCTGTCAATCCTCGACGAGGAAAGCCGTGAGCTGAGCAAGGGTCAGAACCTGTCCGGCGACACAGCCTTCACGCTCTACGATACGTATGGCTTCCCGCTCGACCTGACCCAGGATGCGCTCAAGCCCCGGGGCATCGGCGTCGACACGGACGCCTTCAACGCCGCCATGAAGCGCCAGCGCGAGAAGGCCCGGGCGGCTTGGTCCGGTTCAGGCGAGGCGGCGACGGAGACCGTGTGGTTCTCGGTCAAGGAACGCACCGGCGCGACCGAGTTTCTCGGCTACGATACGGAAACCGCCGAAGGCATCGTCCTGGCGCTCCTGAAGGACGGACAGGAGGTGGCGGAGCTCAAGGCCGGCGAGACCGGTCTCGTGGTCCTCAACCAGACGCCGTTCTACGGGGAATCCGGCGGTCAGGTCGGTGACACCGGCATCATGCAGGGCGAGGGCGCCCGGGTTTTCGTGACAGGCACCGAGAAGAAGCTCGGCGACCTCTTCGTGCACCATGTCACCGTCGAGCACGGTTCCCTGAAGCTCAATCAGTCTCTGGAGCTGATCGTCGACCGCGAGCGTCGCTTCGCCGTGCGCTCCAACCATTCGGCCACCCATCTCCTGCACGAGGCCCTGCGCCAGGTGCTTGGCGATCACGTGGCCCAGAAGGGTTCGCTGGTGGCGCCCGAGCGCCTCCGCTTCGACTTCAGCCATCCGAAGCCCATTGAGGACGCGGAGCTCGCCCGCGTCGAGGAGATCGCCAACAGGGTGCTGCTCCAGAACGAGCCCGTCGTCACCAAGCTCATGGCGGTCGACGAGGCGATCGAGTCCGGCGCGCGCGCGCTCTTCGGTGAGAAATACGGCGACGAGGTCCGCGTCGTCTCCATGGGCAAGGGCGAGACCAACAAGGCCTTCTCGGTCGAACTCTGCGGCGGCACGCACGTGAACCGCACGGGCGATATCGGCGTCATCACCATCGTGGGCGAGAATGCCGTTGCGGCAGGTGTCCGCCGCGTCGAAGCCATGACCGGTGATGCCGCCCGGCGCCACCTCGCGGAGGAGAGCCGCAGACTGCGCGAGGTGGCGGGCCTTCTCAAGGCACCGGTCGACGAGGTCTCCTCACGCCTGACGGCGCTTCTGGAAGAGCGCCGGAAGCTGGAGCGGGATTTGTCCGAGGCCCGTCGCAAGCTCGCCATGGGCGGCGGTGGCGGCGAGAGCGATCCCGTCAAGGACATCGCCGGCATCAAGCTCATGGCCCGGGCGGTCACCGGCGTCGAGATGAAGGACCTCAAGAGCCTCGCCGACGAGGGCAAGAAGCGCCTCGGCTCGGGCGTCGTCGCGATCGTCGGCGTGGCGGAGGACGGCAAGGCCGGTATCGTGGTCGGCGTCACCGAGGACCTGACCGCGAAGGTGGATGCGGTCGCCCTCGTGCGCGTCGGCTCCGAAAAGCTTGGCGGCAAAGGCGGCGGCGGACGGCGCGACATGGCCCAGGCCGGCGGCCCGGATGGTGCCCAAGCGGAAGCGGCGCTGGCCGCTATCGAGGCGGCCCTGGCGGCCGCTTAGAAGCGACGATCATGGCCGGCCTCGTGCCGGCCATTCATATCCAAAGAGCGTGGCGCCCGATGGAAGCGGGGGTGCCGGCGAATGGTCGGTGATGCCGTTTCGGAGTGCCCTCAATCATGATCCGGGTGCTGGCGGGAGGCCATCTTCCGCAGTTCCTCCGGGGTGGCACCGTCCTCCGTCCGCTGCCCGGGCAGGATATGCAGCATTTCGAAGGCCGGAAGCCTGCTCTCGACTCCATACTGGATTTCCGGTGTGACCCGCTCGGGCTCGTCGAGGCTGCCGATCGAGACGGTGATCCGGTCGCGCTCCACATAGGCGAAGGTGAGGGGCGTCCCGCAGTCCCGGCAGAAGCCACGCTCCACGGCCTCCGAGCTCCTGAAGATACCAGGACGCCCCTTGGTCCAGACCAAATCCCTTCGCGGCACCCCAGTGAGCGGCGCAAAATAATTGCCGAAGGCCTTCTGACACATGCGGCAGTGGCAGATGCTGGCATGGGTCGGCTCGGACATGAGGGCGTAACGCACCGCGCCGCACTGGCAGCCGCCGGTCATTGCGGATGTTTTGCTGTCCGTCATCAATGAACTCCTGTGTCGGTTGTGCCAGAGGGGCGCTTCGAGGAGACGTTCGTCAAGTCCCTCTCAGGCCGTTGCCCTCCCACGGAGCGGAGCGATCGAAGACGAATGCGAACGACGAACGAGGCAGAATTCACATTCGAAAGCCATCCAATCCGCTCGGCTCCGTCACAGGGACGGACGGGTCCATTCGAACTCCGCCCCCTGCCGGGACACCGTCGCCATTGCAGGATCACAGCGTCCGGTCGCAGCCTTCGACGAACAGGCCGAGCATCTCTCCGCCCCGATTCTGGATCGGGCGGTAGACCAGGTCGATCCGGCGCTCCTCCAACGCGCCTAGAGGCACCATCTGCAGGCTGATCGGCAGGAACTGGCCGACGAAGGTCTGTCTCGTGGTGTAGACCCGATCAAGCAGTTCATAATAGCCCTGGCCGGCCAGTTCCGGGAGCGCATCCCGAACAGGCATGGTGAAGAGGTTCCGGTGCCCGACGAGTTTGAAGTAGTCGGCATTTGCTTCATGGTATATGTGGCTTGGTCCCTTGAGCACCGCACGGAACGTTGACCCCGGCAAGATGCTGACATCGGCGGCTTGCATCAGATAGCCGCTGGCTCGCTCGAGTGGCACTGCCACGGTCAGCGGCGCGATCTTGGGCTGCGTTATCGCCTCGTACTGTTCGACCGCCGCTATCGCGATGCGGGCGTGCTCCCGGAAGCGTTCCTTCAGGAATACGGGTTCGGTCGCCCAGCCACGCGCGTTCTCAAGGCTCTCGTAGAAGGCACGGGCGACGGCTTCCACCTCCTCGTCGGTCATATGCACCTCTCAGCTGAACAATGATGCTTCTTAACAGATGTCATCGAACGGATCAGGAGAGCCAAGTAGATGCGCAGCGGCAAATGTAAATAGAAGCAAATGCTCGCCGACCCTCGACGAAAGTATCGATAAGTCGGGAGCAGAAACCGTTCGGAAGCAGATCGACCAAAGCCTGCGAGCATCAGGCAGGCTCGATGCAGGCTATGCTTTCGGCAATAGTGCGCTCGTTGCCCACATCGCAGCCTGAGTGCGGTTCTGTGCACCGATCTTCTTCAGGATACCCTGGATGTAGACTTTGATCGTCGCCTCCGACAGGTTGAGGCTGACGGCAATATCCCGGTTTTTCGTTCCATTCATCAGAAATCCGAGGATTTCGACTTCCCGGCTCGTCAGTTGCTCCTTGAGGGCGCCGTCGGTGACAGGGCCTTCCCCGTCGTGGTGATTGGGCGGGTTCCAAACGGCCGAAGTCATCCTTCTATCGAGGAAATTCCGCACGGAAGCCGAGGGAAAATAGCCTTCCCCGAGCATCACCAGCTCAAGTGCCTTGACCAGGATGTTCTCGTTGCTGGATGTCAGGCAGAAGCCGTCCGCGCCTTCGGCACACAGGCGCGCCAGTATGCCCTCGTCGAATGAGTCGGACACAACCACAACGTGGGAGCCGGGATGCTGTGATTTCAGACTAGTTACTTCGGCTAAAGTCTCGTCGAGGGGCGAGGCGGTATCCAGGATAAACAGATGATCGCCGCTCCGTTGTGACCGCCGATCCTGCTCGCTCTCGTCATCGGCTTTGTTCTGAACCGCGAAAGCGCTTCCCGCCAACATGTGTTCCAGAGCGACGCGCAGCATGAAGCTCTTGCACAAAAGTACCGTTTTCACCTGCATGGCATGCTGCTTCCGATCCACGACGGGGTCCCGCGACCCTGACTGTGCCAAGGGCTTAGTCATTTTACGACCCACACGCAACAACACAGCAGAGCAGTGCGGGATAGCCGCTCTCATACCATGTTTCCCACTCTGCTTGTTAAGACGCCTAGCTCGAAATGATGGTTACTTTTTGCCAGGCCGGCATGCCGGTTGCGGGTCGCCGCGGAGCTCCCCACCGCTCAGGACTGACGCCAGGGCGCCTTTATGATATGCCCTCTCTGCCGATCGATCAGCCATCCGACCCTCCGTCGGGCGCCCTCGCTGGCCATACCGGGGCGCCGTCGCCCGGGGGCTGGGGAACAGGACGAAGCCTTGTCGGCCCGCTAACGTTTCAAGGGCGCCGAAATGATCTGGACGAAGGGTTCCGCGGCAGTCTCAGAGCCCCGCGCTTCACCGGCCCGTCGGCTGCTCGTGATATTCAATCCGGCTGCAGGGCGGAGCCAGCGCCGGCGGCTCGCAGCCGTCCTCGACGAACTGGAGAGACAAGGGGCCACGGTCACATTGCGGGAGACCGCACGCGCCGGCGATGCGGAGTGCGCCGCGCGGAGTTGCGGGCCTGACATCGGCGCGGTCGTGGTGGCCGGCGGCGACGGGACGATCAACGAGGCGATCAATGGCCTGATGGCGCGGGAGAACCCGCCGGCGCTCGGGATCATCCCGATCGGCACCACCAATGTGCTGTCGCGCGATCTGCGCATTCCACAGCAGGCGGAGGCTCTGGCACAGCTACTCGCCCGCGGGGCCACCCGTACCATCTATGTCGGCCGTGCGAATGGGCGGCACTTCTCGCTCATGTGCGGTGTCGGCATGGATGCGCATATCGTCAGCCGCACCAGCCTTCGCCTGAAGAGGAGGATCGGCAAGCTGGCCTATGTCGTGCAGGGATTCCGCGAACTCGTGGCCAACGTGCCGCGCCTCTATCGCGTCGAGATCGATGAGGCGGAGGTGCTGGAGGCAAGCTCCGTCATCGTGGCCAAGAGCAGGCTCTATGGCGGCGAATTTCAGCTCGCCCCACAGGCCGCCGTCGGGAGGCCGGAACTCCAAGTCTGCCTCTTCCTGCGCGGCGGGCGGTTCAGCACGCTTGCCTACATTGTCGGCATGGTCATGGGACATCTCAACCGGATGCCCGACTATCGGACGGTTGCGGCACAAACGGTCCGCATCACCGGCCATGACGGCGAGCCGGCGCAGCTCGACGGAGATCCCGGCGGGTGCCTCCCGCTCGAGATTGGGCTGGGCGAGCATCCGCTCACCGTGATCGCGCCTTGAAGGAGGCGTGCCGTGACGCGCGGTTCAGGAAGGCGGCGCCCAGGCATCCTTAGCGAGGGCAAATCACAGACCGCCTGGATCCTCGTCCTGCGCGCCATTCTCCAGCCATTCGCGGATCACGTTCTCGAGGATCTCTTCAGGCCGCAAGCCATACTGGCGCTGGAGGATCCAATGATGCCCGCCGTCGGGTCCGCCGCCGATGACCGGTACGGCTCCGCGCGACAGAAGCTCTGCGATGCAGCGCCGAACGTAGTCCGTCAGAGCATCGCCTTCGAGATCGAAGTCCAGACGCCCTGCCGGCACGATCTGCCAGATGCCCACGGCATCGAGCGGCAATTCATTGGCGACCTGCACGATGTAATCGCTCATCGTGTCGCCGAAGCGCTTACTTCTTGGTTCTTCAGTCACCGCTTGTGTACCTTCTCTCCATTGAGAACAGATGGATGATTGCTGCGAATGACATCAATCGTGATGCCATTATCGCGACTTCACCGGAGGCCAAAAATGGAGCCATCCGGCCGCTGATACCAAAGACCCTCATAAGATCGGGGTGGTGTTACGGATTGCGCATCTGAGCCGAGAGCTTCGAGCAGCTCGTTGAATCCTGGTCGTGTGACGGTCCGCGCTCCCTCCGAAGCCCAACTCCATCGAGAGCCAAGCAACTGTCCTCCCGGCCTGAAGATATCATGCAATGGCTTTGCAAGAGGCTCTCCTGTATTCAACTCCCGCAACCGCGCAGTCGCTTGCTGTGCCTCCGATTGGTTGGCCAGGATCTGCCCCTCAACGCCTTCATAGATGCTGGGCCCGGGCTTCCACGGCGGGTCCCGCCGCTGCACCTCGCGCACCAAGGCGCGGGCCTGAGCGGCCGATATGTCCAAGCGCGCTTCCTGGGCTGGCGTGACCGCATGCGCTCGGCCACCGATGATGCGGTATCCCGAAATTCGGCGCGGTCTGAGCTGCGCGTATTCCGATCGTGGCCCGCCGCCGTTGCCGCCTGTCCATTGTCCGCCAGCGGGCCCGCCGGCGGGAACTCTCGGCTGTGGGATCGTACCGCTTGCAGGCTCTCAGGAGGCGAAGCCGTCGCAGTTCCAGCTGGGCGACGGCAAAGTCATAGCGGATCTCCAGCAGGGCATTCCGTGAACCGGCGTATCGAAGCATCCATGGCGTTCCCTATCATCATGATATATCATTAGAACAAAATGGGAACATTGTCAAGCTTCGCCGCTCGCCTGGGTAAAACAGCAAAAAGCCCGGCACGAAGGCCGGGCTCTCTCGTTTCGACAAGGAATGGCGTCGATTACGCTGCCATCGCCTTCTTGAGGTTCTCGTCGATCTTGTCGAGGAAGCCGGTGGTGGAGAGCCACTTCTGCTCGGCGCCAACCAGGAGGGCGAGGTCCTTTGTCATGTAGCCAGCCTCGACCGTGTCGACGCAGACCTTCTCCAGGGTCGCGGCGAACCTGGCGAGCTCCGCGTTGTCGTCGAGCTTGGCGCGGTGGGCAAGGCCACGGGTCCAGGCAAAGATCGACGCGATGGAGTTCGTCGAGGTCTCCTTGCCCTTCTGGTGCTCGCGGTAGTGGCGCGTCACGGTGCCGTGGGCAGCTTCCGCCTCGACCGTCTGTCCGTCCGGCGTCATCAGCACGGAGGTCATCAGGCCGAGCGAGCCGAAGCCCTGCGCGACCGTGTCGGACTGCACGTCGCCGTCGTAGTTCTTGCAGGCCCACACGTATCCGCCCGACCACTTGAGCGCCGACGCGACCATGTCGTCGATGAGGCGATGCTCGTAGATGATGCCGGCGGCATCGAACTTCGCCTTGAACTCGTTCTGGTAGACTTCTTCGAAGATGTCCTTGAAGCGGCCGTCATAGGCCTTGAGGATGGTGTTCTTCGTGGAGAGGTAGACCGGGTACTTGCGCATCAGGCCATAGTTCATCGACGCGCGGGCGAACTCGCGGATCGAGTCGTCCAGGTTGTACATCGCCATGGCGACGCCGGCATCCGGGAACTTGAAGACTTCCTTCTCGATGACGGTTCCGTCCTCGCCCTCGAACTTGATCGTCAGGCGACCCTTGCCGGGGATCTTGAAATCCGTTGCGCGGTACTGATCGCCGAAGGCATGGCGGCCCACGATGATCGGCTGAGTCCAGCCGGGCACGAGGCGCGGCACGTTCTTGCAGATGATGGGCTCGCGGAAGATCACGCCGCCGAGGATGTTGCGGATCGTGCCGTTGGGCGACTTCCACATTTCCTTGAGGTTGAATTCCTTCACGCGGGCCTCGTCCGGGGTGATGGTGGCGCACTTCACGCCGACCCCGTACTTCTTGATTGCCTCGGCCGCTTCGACGGTGACCTTGTCGTTGGTGGCGTCGCGGTGCTCGACGCCGAGGTCATAGTACTTGAGGTCGATGTCGAGATAGGGGTGGATCAGCTTCTCTTTGATGAAGTGCCAGATAATGCGGGTCATCTCGTCGCCGTCGAGTTCGACGACCGGATTGGCAACCTTGATCTTCGCCATGATCTCACCTTGCGCTTGAAGAACGGGAACATGCCTGCCCTTCGGCAGGATGGTTGCGGGGGCTATAGCGCGGTTAGGGTCTTGGGGGAAGGTGGGGACAGGACAGGAATTCAGCGGCTCACCGCCTGCCGTGGCATTTTCGGGACCTCGGTGCACATGGCTGCACTGAGCAGCGAGTTGACGGTCGCCGCCTTGCTCCGGATCGTCTCCGGAACCTTCCGGTTCCTCACGAGCGCCGCCGTAGCGCCCATCATGGCACGGTCTCACATGCAGGCGCCCTGGCCGACCTGTTCATCGCAAAGGTCGTGTGCCCGGCAGGCCCCATCTAGAGCGTTGATCGGGGTGGCCCGGTTCGCATCGCCCACACCGCACCAGTTGCCATGAAACAGGGGAGGCGCGCCGGGCGGGGTGCGTGTCTGGGGAACTGCATAAGCCGGCAAGGCAAGGCCCTGGATCAGGCAAAGGCGCGGCGCGAGAAAGTGCAACTCAGTTACATGATAGACCGTGACGTAGGGAGAGTTGCGTGATATTATGACGTTAAGGTCGCAGGAAATAAGGGATATCCACGGGTCTGAGTTCCCTTCGGCGGAAAATTCACCACGACACGTGTGCTGTCGCACGGAAAGCCAAGCTTATCCGTAGTTCTGATCCCTTCGTTCCGGCGGTCTCCTCAGAGGCATCAGATCCGAGGCCCTCGGGTCGGGGGTGCCGCCGGAGGGAATTGTGTTGTCAACAAAGGGAGCTGACATGCGTCTTGCTATCATTCTCGGGGCCGCCACCTTGGTTCTGGCCGGCTGCCAGACGGCCGAGCAATCCATGGCCAATGACGATTCCGTCTGCATGGAATCGGGCTTGAAGCCAGGTACCAAATCCTACGAGCGCTGCCGGAATGCGAATTACCGCAACAATGTCGCGCAATCGAATGCGGCTGCGAGCCAGGTGGCCGTGGGCACGGCGGTCGGTGTGGTCGGGGGAGCCGCCATCGGGGCGGCCTCCCGTCCGCATTACTATTGCGGCTGGGGTTGCTGGTAGGGCGCCGGTCGTAAGCCGATCCCGCGCCGACAGACCCCTCCGGGCCCGCCCGGAGGGGGTTTCATATGGGTCGCGGCGGAGCATGGTCGCAGGCCCAGGACCGCGGCCGCATCCTGGTCAGCCTGCTACATCCCTGGACCGGCCCTGGTGTGGAGACAAACAGCCCGGGGTGGCGTAAAGCGAGGGTACCGCTCATCGCGTCCATCGGTCCGACCATGCATCGACGAAGCTTTCTTGCCGCGACCTCCTTGATCGCCGGAATGTCCGCTCTTCATGCGCAGCCGGACCTGCGGCTTCGGTCCGGCACTGCGCTCTGGGAAGCCCCGTCGTCGACGCATCGCTTTGCACAGAGGCGCTTCGATTCCGCAGACGGGTTGCGCCATTATCGAGCGTTCGTCGCTGTTCCGCTTGCCAATCCACCCGCCGAAGGCTGGCCGGCGATCGTCATGCTCGACGGCAATGCGGCTTTCGACGATCTCCGGCAGGCGGATCTCGATCATGTGCCGGGGACCGTTCTGATCGGCATCGGCTACGAGACCGGCGGGCGACATGACGTGAACGCCCGGACGCAGGACTACACGCCGCCCGTTCCTCCGGAGGACCGCGCCGGTCCGGATGATCCCGACCCATCCGAGAAAGTGGGAGGAGCGGACATCTTCCTCGACCTTCTGGCCGAGCGGCTACTCCCCGAGCTGGCGAAGGACTTCTCCCTCGATCCGGCGCGGCGCTCGCTCTGGGGTCATTCCTATGGTGGCCTCTTCGTGATCCATGCCCTCTTCAGGCAGCCCGACCTCTTCCGGTCCTATTGCGCTGTCAGCCCATCCCTGTGGTGGCATGCGCCGCTGATGCTGCGCAGGGAGGAGACGTCCAAGCGTCGCACAGAGGGGCAGTCCGATGTCGTCATTCTCTACGATGTGACGCAGGACCCGCGCGACGACGAGCGGCGGAAAGCGCGGATGCTCCAGGGGCGGGCGATGCTCGCCGAAATGCTCGGAAGGCTTGCCGGCCGGCCCGATATCGTCTTAACCCAGCGTGCCTATCCCGGAGAGAACCACGGCTCCATGTTCCAGGTGGGACTGAGGGCAGCCCTCGCCCGTGACATTTCCAACTGATCCGATCCGCGACCCGACCCATGACCGATGCATCGCAGAAGCCCATCATCATCCTCGTGGAGCCCCAGCTGGCCGAGAACATCGGCATGGTGGCCCGAGCGATGGCCAATTTCGGGCTGTCGGAGCTGCGTCTCGTGTCTCCTCGGAACGGCTGGCCCAAGAAGGGGGCGCATTCCGCCGCTTCCGGCGCGACTCATGTGCTGGAGGGAGCAAGGCTTTACGACACGGTCCGCGAGGCCATTGCCGATCTGAACTTCGTCTTCGCGACCACGGCCCGCGAGCGGGGACAGATGAAGCGGGTCTTCGCGCCGGACGAGGCCATGAAGGACGCGCAGCAGCGGCTCGGGGCCGGGCAGGGCATCGGCATCCTGTTTGGACGCGAGCGCACGGGACTCGAGAATGACGAGGTGTCGCTCGCCGATGCGATCGTCACTTTCCCGGTCGATCCGAAGTTTTCGTCCCTCAATCTGGCGCAGGCGGTCCTTCTCGTGTCGTACGAATGGTACAAGCTCGCCACCGGCGGTGCTCTGCCCTTCGACGGCGGCCGGCAGTCGCCGCCGGCGCATCGCGAGACGGTCACGTCGTTTTTCGACTATGTCGAGGCGGAACTCGACGCGGTGAACTTCTATCCCGAAGACAAGAAGCCGACCATGACCCGCAACATGCGGGACATCTTCCTCCGCCTCGAGATGACCGAGCAGGAGGTGCGCACCCTGCGTGGGGCGATTCGTGCCCTTGCAGAAGGAAGACGATTGAGAAAACCTTAATCAAATCGTGGCTTTATAACGACAGGGCCCTATCTGCCCGGTTGGGAAGAGAGTTCGAGACGACGATGCGCCGCTCCCTGCTGCCTGTTCTGCTCCTTGGCGTCTCGGTCGCGGGACCATGGGCTCACGCGGCGACGCCGCCGCAACAACCCGAGCAGGGGCCGGGCGGGCGCGACTACAGGTCGACCGAGATCGTCAAGCGGGCGCTCGGAACAGCGAGCACCGGGACGTTCGTGTTCCATGGCGCCGACACGCCGGCGAAGCCGCGCCCCGTCGTGGTCTTCCTGCATTCCTGGGGAGCCGTGAATCCGGGGCTTTACGGAGGCTGGATCGAACATCTGGCCCGGAAGGGCCATCTCGTTCTGTTTCCCCGGTTCCAGGACGTGAACCGATCCCGACCGGCCGACGCCTCGAATCTCGCCGAAGACCTGATCCAGAATGCTCTCGCGGAGCTGAAGAACGACCCGAACGCCAAGCCGGACAAGAATCGGCTGGCCCTTATCGGCCATTCGGCCGGCATGCCGATCGCGCTCAACATCGCGGCCGGAGCGGGCTCCGGCAAGGTTCCGCCGCCGAAGCTGATCTTCGGCCTCATGCCGGGGGGCATCGCGTCGAACGAGAAGGAGCGCGGAATCCTGCTGCGGGACCTCGCGACCGTTGACCCATCAACCCTGATCATCGCCATGAGCGGCGATCGCGACTACCTGCCGAGCGACCGGGCCTCCCGCCTGATGCTCCAGCAGGCGAGCGCCGTTCCCTCGACCCGCAAGCTGTTCATGCGGGCGTCCTCCGACGATCACGGCTTTCCGGCCCTGACGGCGACCCTGGCATCGCCCGGATCTCCCAAGGCCGATTACGACGCCTCCACCATCAAGCTGCCCCCGGATCCGCCCCGCGATCCCAAGCAGCGGAACACCTGGCGCTGGAGCGCCGATATGGCACTCAGCGGGCCGCAGACCATCCTGACTCAGCAGCTCGGCAACAACGGCACCGATACCCTCGATTTCCTGGCCTTCTGGAAGACCTTCGACATCGCTTCCGAGGCCGCCTTCGCGGGCAGGGACGCGACGGCGCTCCTGCGCGATCCCAAACTCGTCGACATGAGCACGTGGAGCGACGGCTGGCCCGTCAAGCGCCTGTCGGCGCAGATGCCGAAGGGGGATGCGCCGGAGGCGAAGGAGGAGCGAGGCCCGCGCCGCAGGCTCGACATGCCGGCTCCGGGATCCAGGCAGGGCCTCTAGGACTTGTGACCACGTTGCGTTAGTAAGGGTTAGTCATGCGTGTCGATCTTCTGGCAGGGGCGACCTATAATCCTGCCGTCATGCCGTCCCCCGTACCCACCATCCTCGTTTTCGATTCCGGCCTCGGCGGCCTCACAGTCTTTTCCGAGGTGCTCAAGGCCCGACCGGATGCGCGCTTCGTCTATGCGGCGGACGATGCAGGATTTCCCTACGGCCGCCTGAGCGAGGCGGTTCTGGCCGAGCGGGTCGTGGCCGTGATGGAGCGGCTGATCGCCCTTCACAGTCCCGATATCGCCGTGGTGGCCTGCAATACCGCGTCGACGGTCGTGCTTCCCTATCTCCGCGAACGGTTCTCCATCCCGTTCGTCGGCACCGTTCCGGCCATCAAGCCGGCAGCCCGGATGACTCAGACCGGCTACGTGTCGGTCCTCGCCACCCCCGGCACCGTGGCCCGGGATTACACCCGCGATCTCGTCGAGACCTATGCGGCCGGCTGCAAGGTCAACCTCGTGGGCTCGCGCCGCCTTGCGGGGTTTGCCGAGGCGGAGCTTGCGGGCAGTCCCGTCCCGGACGAGGATCTCCTGGACGAGCTTCGGCCCTGCTTCGTCGAGGATGCGGGTGGCCGGACCGACGTGGTAGCGCTGAGCTGCACCCATTATCCGCTGCTCCTCCCGCGCTTCCAGTCCCTGGCGCCCTGGCCGGTGACGTGGATCGACCCGGCTCCAGCCATCGCCCGCCGGGTGACCCAGCTGATCGGCGAGCCGGTTCCCGGCCACGAGGCCGACGAGAACGAGACCGTGGCCGTGTTCACGAGCGGAGCCGGAATAGGCACGGCGCTCCGCAGGTCCCTGCAGGGCAAAGGCCTGCCGCTGGTGGTCATCGAGGAAATGCCGCTGCTCGTGGGCTGACACGACGGGCTCATCTCCGGTTGACTTTCTGGCTGTTCCCGCCTAAATGCGTCCCGTTCACGCGGTCCTCATGGGCCGCGTAACTTTTTACGCTCCCGTGGCCCGGCTCCGGTCGGCCTGTCGTCCCATCCCTCGAGACGGCCCTTTGGGCCTCCTCGGGAATGATGGGAAGAGGAGGGCGCGTTCCTCGCAAATTCGACAACACAGAGGAACAGCGATGTCGAAGCGCATTCAGGCCAAGCACAAGCTTGACCGCCGCATGGGTCAGAATATCTGGGGCCGCCCGAAGAGCCCTGTGAATCGCCGCGAATATGGTCCGGGCCAGCACGGCCAGCGCCGTAAAGGCAAGATGTCCGACTTCGGCACGCAGCTGCGCGCCAAGCAGAAGCTCAAGGGCTACTACGCCAACATCACCGAGAAGCAGTTCCGCCGCTACTACGCGGAGGCGATCCGCCTGAAGGGCGACTCCGGTGAGAACCTGGTTGGCCTGCTCGAGCGCCGTCTCGACGCGGTCGTGTACCGCGCGAAGTTCGTCGCGACCCCGTTCGCCGCCCGTCAGTTCGTCAACCATGGTCACGTGAAGGTCAACGGCCGCCGCGTGAACATCCCGAGCTATCAGGTGAAGGCCGGCGACGTGATCGAGGTGAAGGACAAGTCCAAGCAGCTCGAAGTCGTCGTCGTGGCGAGCCAGCTCGCCGAGCGCGACGTTCCGGACTACATCGAGGTCGATCACTCCAAGATGACGGCTCGCGTAACGCGCATTCCGACTCTGTCGGAAGTGCCGTACCCGGTCCAGATGGAACCGAACCTCGTGATCGAGTTCTACTCGCGCTAATCCGCGAAAGCCGGTTAGAAATCAGAAAGGCCGCCCTGTGGGCGGCCTTTTTGTCGTCCGGGCCTATTGCTGAACCGGACCGCGCGGCCCGCCCTGATGCATGCCCATCCGGTGATGGTCACGGTCGTGACCCCGACGTCCTCCGCGGTCGGCCCAGCGCGGTCCGTCGACGTCGATCGCCTCCCGCATGAGGCGCGGCGCAATCCGCTTCTGATCTTCGCTGAAGCTGTCCCAGAGCGGTCGCAGGGCGGCGGTGACCGCAGCCGAGCGCTGCGCGCCCTCGGTCCTCATGGTGCTGCGCCGCTCGAGACGCTGCATGAAATCCATGGACTGGCGCTGTTCGCGGGTCGGGCGCTGCTCGAAGCGTGAGTAACGCTCGGTGGCCGAGGAGCGGATTGCCGTCTCGACAGGGGCCCAGAGCCTCTCCTGGTCGGCGGAGAGCTTCAGCCCGGCCTTGATGGAGGCGATACGGGCATCCACGAGCCGGTTGAAGTCGTCCTGGCTCATGCGGGGACGGCGGTCCTGCCGGCCCTGATCCTGCGCCGCCGCCGGCGCGTTCGGCGCAGGACTCTGCTGCGCGATCGCATAGGTGCCTGTGCCGGCCAGCAGGGCAGCAAGAGCAATGGTGGCGATGGTCTTCATGCGGACATCCTCCGTAGTGGCGATAGGATTAGATTGCTCCGCTCCTGCTCTCGCTCAGGTGACCGCCGCATGAACTTTTCGTCATGTGGACAATGTGGGTTCGTCAGAGTCTTTTCAGGAACCCGGCGAAACGCATCAGGCCCTCGGGCCAGGGACCATGGCCGCTTTCCGTATTGACGTGGCCGGCATCGCCCGCGTCGACGATCGCCGCCCCCCAGGCGTAGGCGATGTCTTCCGCCTTGGCATAGTCGCAATGGGGATCGGTCCTGCTGGCGACCAGAACGGACGGGAAAGGGAAGGGATCGCGCGGGATCGGCGCGAAGGCCCGGTCGATGGCCGGGATGAAGTCGGGTCTCTCCACGTCCGGCAGGCTGACCAGGAAGGCGCCGCGAGCCTTCCCGCCGGCGAGTTGCGGCGCCGCATGGGCGACCGCCAGCACCCCGAGGCTGTGCCCGACGAGCACCACCGGCTTCTCGGCCCGTTCCACATCGCGCACGATACGCTCGACCCAGGCATCCTTGTCGGGTGCGTCCCAGTTCTCCTGCTCGACGCGCCAGGCGGTCGAGAGCTGGCGCTCCCAGCGGCTCTGCCAATGGTCTTCGCCGGAATTCGTGTAGCCGGGAACGATGAGGATGTCGCAATCGGAGGTTTTCATGCCATCGAGATAAAGACCCGCACAGGCTGGTTCAAGCGCTCCGCATCAACTCCATGTTCTCCTCCGCCTCCTTCAGGGCGGCTTCGCGCTCAGCGATATAGTCGCGGGTGAGGGGCACCACGTCGTTGCGTCGCGCGAGCTGGAGCTGGAACACCACAGCGTCCTGCCAACGGAAGGCGGATTCTGACATGGCGAGGTAGCACTCCCATATCCGGCAGAAGCGCTCGTCGTAAAGACGCATCACCTCCTCGCGATGGGCCATGAAGCGCTCGCGCCAGGCCTGAAGGGTATAGGCGTAGTGCAGGCGCAGGATCTCGACATCGGTCACGATCAGGCCAGCCCGCTCGATGGCGGGCATCATCTCCGACAGGACCGGCAGGTGGCCCCCCGGGAAGATGTACTTTGTGATCCACGGATTGGTCGGATAGGGCATGCCCGAGCGCCCGATGGTGTGGAGGAGCATGACCCCGTCCTCCTTGAGGAGTTTACGGCTCGCCTGGAAGTAGGCGTCGTAGGAGGCCACACCCACATGCTCGAACATCCCCACCGAGACGATTCGGTCGAACGACCCCTCGGCGGCCCGGTAGTCCTGGAGCTCGAAATGCACGCGATCCTGGAGGCATGCGGTGGCGGATCTTTTGCGCGACGCCTCCAACTGCTCCTGCGAGAGCGTGATGCCCTTTACCGACCCCGCTTCGGCCACCTGAGCCAGATAGAGGCCCATGCCGCCCCATCCCGAGCCGATGTCGAGGACGCTGTGGCCCGGATCGACCATCAGCTTGGCCGCGATGTGCCGCTTCTTGGCCATCTGAGCCTCCTCGAGGCTCGCGTCGGCATGGTCGAAATAGGCGCAGGAATACTGGCGGTCGCCGTCGAGGAAGAGGGAATAGAGCCGGCCGTCGAGATCGTAGTGATGGGCGACGTTACGTTTGGACCGGGCTGCATTGTTCTCGGCACGGCGCATCATGGCGGACCGAATCCGGCGCAATCGATGAAGAGGGAGCTCGTCGAGGGTACCGTGAGTGTCCTGAAGAAGAAGTTGGAGCAGGTCGAGGATGGTGCCCCGCTCGATGACGAGGCGGCCATCCACGAACAATTCGCCGAGCTTCAGCTCAGGATGCAGGCAGAGGGCCATTTGGGCAGCGAGGTCCGTGAACCGGATCGAGACGCGGGGCTCCGAGCCGTCGCCGAAGGTGGAAAGCCGGCCGCTGGCCGTGGTCATCTCGAGGGTGCCGTGTGTCACGGCCCGCGTGAAGGCAAGATCGAGAAGCTTCTCCGACAGCATGGCAACAATCCCGCGCCGTTGATCTCTCAGCGCATCGTGCGGACCCAAAGGCCAGGTCGGCGAAAAGCTGCCCCGGTTTTCCGCCCGGATGATGCGCTCACGAAGAGAGGGCTCGAACCCGCAAGGGGACGCCCGAGGTGGACGCCCCTATTTGGTCCGTCGCTCTACTGGGGATTGTTGCTCATTGTGGAAATATTTCCAGCCCCTGAGCTATGCGCCGCCTGCGCCGAAGACCCGCGCGAAGATCGTATCCACATGCTTGAAGTGGTAGGCGAGGTCGAAGCAGGTCTCGATCTCGTCCGCCGACAGGTACTTCGTCACGTCGGTATCGTTCTTGAGCAGGGTCAGGAAGTCGCCTTCGCCGCGCCAGACGGGCATTGCGTTGCGCTGGACCAGCCGATAGGCGTCCTCACGGGAAGCGCCCTTCTGCGTCAGGGCCAGGAGAACCCGCTGCGAGTGGACGAGGCCGCCGAGGCGGTCCAGGTTCTTCTGCATATTCTCCGGATAGACCACGAGCTTGTCGATGACGTTGGTGAGCCGCGCCAGGGCGAAATCCAGGGTCACGGTGGCGTCGGGTCCGATCATGCGCTCGACGGACGAATGCGAGATGTCCCGCTCGTGCCAGAGCGCCACGTTCTCCATGGCCGGCATGGCATAGGCCCGGACCATGCGGGCAAGCCCGGTGAGGTTCTCGGTGAGCACCGGGTTGCGCTTGTGCGGCATGGCGGACGAGCCCTTCTGGCCCGCCGAGAAGAACTCCTCCGCCTCCAGGACCTCGCTGCGCTGCAGGTGGCGGACCTCCGTGGCCAGGCGCTCGATGGAGGACGCGATCACGCCGAGCGTGGCAAAATACATGGCGTGCCGGTCGCGGGGGATGACCTGGGTCGAGACCGGCTCGACCTGCAGGCCCATCTGCTCGGCCACGTATTCCTCGACGCTCGGGTCGATGTTGGCGAAGGTGCCGACGGCGCCCGAGATGGCGCAGGTGGAGACCTCCCGCCTAGCCTCGATCAGCCGAACCTTGCAGCGCTCGAATTCCGCATAGGCCTGGGCGAGCTTGAGCCCGAACGTGGTGGGCTCCGCATGGATTCCGTGGGACCGGCCGATGGTCGGTGTCATCTTGTGTTCGAAGGCCCGGCGCTTGATGGCGGCGAGCAGCTCGTCGAGGTCGCGGAGCAGCAGGTCGGAGGCGCGGGAGAGCTGCACGTTGAAGGTGGTGTCGAGCACGTCGGAGGAGGTCATGCCCTGGTGGACGAAGCGGGCTTCGGGTCCGACGATCTCCGCCAGATGCGTGAGGAACGCGATGACGTCGTGCTTGACCTCGCGCTCGATCGCGTCGATCCGCTCCACGTCGAACGTGGCCTTGGAGCCCTTCTGCCAGACCGTTTCCGCCGCGTCCTTCGGCACGACGCCGAGATTGGCCAGAGCCGTGGTGGCATGGGCCTCGATCTCGAACCAGATGCGGAACTTGGTCTCCGGCGACCAGATGGCCACCATCTCGGGACGGCTGTAACGGGGGATCACAAATCTTCTCCTGCCTGCGGGCGCCGCACCCCTTCAAGAGCCTTGGAGGGGCAGTGGCAGCCGGGTTGGCTCGAATGGTCGGATCGAGGCTGACGATCGTTGCCTGATCGCTATTGGATGCCTGTCTCGAATTCAAGCGCATTCACACCGAAGATCCTCGCTCCGCGGGGTGCCAACCTGATCGGAGCTTGACCTCGTCTTGAATTCGCCTCAAACGCTTGTTTGAAAATCATACAGACGTTTTAATTCAGATGAGGAGCCCGTATGCGTGCCGCTTTCAAAGGGATCATCGGCAAGGCTGCTGAGACTGGTGGAAAGCTCGTCTTGCAGATTATCGTCTCCGTGACCGCAACGGTCTGCGTCGCCGCGATCACGAACACTTATCTGGGCCTTGGAAGGAATGAGGAGGCCGCGGCCCCCCAGGCCCTGGCAAGCGCTGAACCGCATCACGTCGCAAGCCTCCTAAATGCGAATTTCATTGCGGACGGCTTCCGGGCGCGCGTCGCCAGCGTTGACGAGTTCGCGGCCGTCTTCGGGCCGACCGACGACCTCCCGTACTCGCCTCCGCTTGCACGCGAATGGTCGAACGAAACGGTTGCCCTGAAGTCGGACAACCCCGTTCAAGCAACGCCTCGCCAAGTTGTTGCCTCCGCCTGCCTCGACGCGTGCAGCCATCTTCCGGCAATCGGCATCCTTCCTCCGGCTCGCCCGGTCGTCGCTCAGGCGGCGCAAGCAGCGCAGGCCGCCGTGTCCTCTGCAGAGGTCTCCGAGGGCCGGTCGATCGAGATTCTGGGCGTCTCCCTTCCGAGCCTCGTCCCGTTGCCCGGGCGGATCCTCACGACCGTTACGTCCTGGGGCGGTTCCGTGGCCGACCTCGTGCTGAGATGAGCCGCGCCTCCGAACGGACCAGGGAGGCTCTGATCGAGGCCGCCGCCATCGTGTTCGCCGAGAAGGGTTACGAGGGTGGGTCGGTCCGCGACATCACCCGCAAGGCCGGCGCGAACCAGGCGGCGATCACCTATCACTTCGGCGGCAAGGAAGGCCTGTACCGGGAGGTGCTGCGCGTGGCCTTCGCGGCGCTGAAGGAATCAGACGTCCTGGATGCCGAGAGGCTGGATGTTCTGGAGCCGAGGGAGGCGCTGCGGCTCTTCGTGCGGCAGATGCTCCTGCCGCTCCTGAAGCGAACGGTCCTGGCCCGCTACATCCGGATTCTGAACTGGGAGATTCTGCAGCGGACGGACATCTTCCAGGATCTGGCCATGTCGGAGAACGCCTCCCTGGTCACGTCCGCCGAGCGGCTGGTGCGGCGGTTCCTGGGCGAGGAAGCGAGCGCCGAGGAGGTGGCGGTGGCGAGCCTCTGGCTTCTGCATCAGGGCTTCATCTTCGTCCGAGACTACGAGTATCTCACCCGTCCGCCGCACAACCTGAAGGTCGACGAGAGCTTCGTCGACCGCTTGGCCGATTTCCTCACCCGCCTGCTCGCATCCGGGCTGGCGGGAGCAACGTCCTGACCCGGCACGCTGGCCTCAGCGTGCCTTTGCGGCCGCCTCGCGGATGGCCGCCATGTTGGCCGCATAGGCGGAAGGACCACCCTTGAACGTGGCGGACCCGGCAACGAGCACATTGGCGCCGGCTTCGGCCACCAGGGGCGCCGTCTCGGGTGTCACGCCGCCGTCGATCTCGATGTCGATGTTCCGGTCGCCGACCATCTCCTTGATCCGCCGCAGCTTGGTGCAGACGGACGGGATGAAGGCCTGACCGCCGAAGCCGGGATTGACCGTCATCAGGAGGATCAGGTCCACATCGTCGATCACCGGCTCGATGGCCCGTTCGTGCGTGCCGGGGTTCAGAACGATGCCGGCCTTCTTGCCGAGGCTCCGGATGGTCTGCAGAGAGCGGTGCAGGTGCGGTCCCGCCTCGGCGTGGATGCTGATGATGTCCGCGCCCGCCTTGGCGAAGGCTTCGAGGTAAGGATCCACCGGCGCGATCATCAGGTGGACGTCGAAAGGCTTCGAGGTGTGCGGACGCAGCGCCTTCACCACGTCGGGACCGATGGTGATGTTCGGCACGAAATGCCCGTCCATCACGTCGATGTGGATCCAGTCCGCACCGGAGGCGTCGATGGCGCGGATCTCCTCGCCGAGCTTCGAGAAATCGGAGGCCAGGATGGAGGGGGCGATGAGAAGGGGGCGTGTCATGCCGCGCCGGTAGCACGGGCGTTTTCCGGCCGCAACGGGGCATCGCGCCACCGGTTCGAACCAATTGAAGACCACTTGGCTGGGGAGAGGCCCGGTTGCAGCAGGAATTCCATGGACGGCCTCGATCCAACGGGAGTAAAGATGGCCTCGTCACAAGGATACGAACTCGCTGTCCGGGGCCGGACGCGACTTTGAACGGGGCAGAGCCTTCATGCGTAAGGATGTGGTTGTTCTTGGGGCCGGGATCGTCGGCGTGTCGATTGCCGTCCATCTGCAGAAGCGCGGACGCTCGGTCCTGCTGGTCGACCGGCGCAAGCCCGGCGAGGAGACCTCCTTCGGCAATGCCGGCCTGATCCAGCGCGAGGGCGTCTACCCCTACGGCTTTCCGCACGATTTCGGCGCCCTGCTGCGCTATGCCCTCAACAACACCATCGACGCCCATTACCACTGGGCGGCGATCCCCAAGCTCGCGCCGTTCCTGTGGCAGTACTGGATGCATTCGCGTCCCGCCCAGCACAAGGCGATCGCCCGGATGTATGCGCCGCTCATCGAGCGCAGCGTCACCGAGCATATGGCGCTGGCCGAGGAATCCGGCTCCACGCACCTGATCCGCCCGACCGGCTGGATGAAGGTGTTCCGGGACGAGAAGAGCCGCGACGAGCAGTTCAAGGACGCGGAAGAGGTCAAGCGCGATTTCGGCGTCAACTTCGATGCGCTCGACCCCCGGGCCGTCGCCGAGCGGGAGCCGCATCTCAAGGTGGAGACGAAGGGCGGCATCCACTGGACCGATCCGGCCTCGGTGTCCGATCCTCACATGCTGACCATGGGATATGTCGGACTGTTCGAGCGTCTCGGAGGCGAGCTCGCCTCCGGGGATGCCCGGACGCTGGAGGAAACGCCGACCGGCTGGCGCATCCAGACCGAGAAGGGGCCCGTGGACGCCGACACCGTGGTCATCGCCCTGGGTGCCTGGGCGGACGTGGTGACGACGAAGCTCGGATACGATCTGCCCCTGGCGGTCAAGCGCGGCTACCACATGCACTACAAGCCCGAGGGCAATGCGGTGCTCAACCGGCCGACCCTGGATTTCGACCGGGGCTATTTCCTCGCCCCCATGTCGAAGGGTGTCCGCCTCACCACGGGCGCCGAATTCGCCAACCGCGACGCGCCGAAGACGCCGGTCCAGCTCCAGCGTGCCGAGCCGATCGCGCGCGACTTCTTTCCCCTGGGCGAGCGGGTCGATCCGGAACCGTGGATGGGCATGCGGCCCTGCACGCCGGACATGATGCCGATCATCGGTCCCGCCCCGAAGCACAAGAACCTGTGGTTCGGCTTCGGACACGCCCATCACGGCCTGACCCTCGGGCCGGTCACTGGCCGCCTGCTGGCCGAGATGATCACCGGCGAGACCCCGGTGGTCGATCCGAAGCCCTACCGGGCAGAGCGGTTCTAGGCGAGCGCGAAGCGGTCCCGCCAGGCCGGCTGCGCGCCCGGATAGGGCAGGGCCGTCGCCTCGTAGACGCCTCGTGCGATAGCGCGGCTCAGGCAGTCGGCAGCAAGCGCCGTCAGCTCGGTGAACTCCGCCGCCTCATCGCCCAGCGGCCTCCGGCCGGTGGCGGCGGCGAAGATCGTGTCGCCGTCGAACAGGGCATGGGAGAAGCGCAGGCCCCGGGCGAGACCCGCATGGGACGCGACGGCGAGGCGCTTGGCCTGGGCCTTCGTCAGGACGGCGTCGGTGGCGACGAGGGCAATGGTGGTGGCCGGCTGCGGGCCGCCCTTCCAGACGAGCCTGCGATGGTCCGGACCGACCCGCGCAGGATGGCCGTGACCGCCGAACTCGCGACCTTCCTCCAGGGCGCCGGCCCAGAAATGCGGGCCGTCTCCGATGACCGCCGAGGCGATGCTGTTGACCACCACGAGGGCGCCCACCGTATGGCCCGAGGAGGTCAGGGCGCTCGCCGAGCCCAGGCCGCCCTTCAGGTTTGCCGTGGTGGCGCCGTAGCCGCCGCCGGCGGTGCCGAGGGCGAAGTCCGGGCCGGCCTGCCGGGCCGCCTCGTAGCCGAGCTCCCGGTAGGGCGGGTAGCGGCCCCAATCCTTGTCGCCGCCGTTGACGAGATCGAAGATCGACGCCTGGGACACCAGGGGCACGAGCGCGTCGCGGACCGCGAAGCCGATCCCCTGCTCCCTCAAGCAGGCCTGGACGCCGCTCGACGCATCGAGCCCGAAGGCGGATCCGCCGGAGAGCACCACGCCATGGATGGCCGGCACCATCTTGTCCGGGTCGAGGAGGTCGGTCTCCCGGGTCGCCGGGGCTCCGCCCATGGCGAAGACCGAGGTGACGGCCGGCTCGTCGAAGAGCGCGACGGTCACGCCCGAGCCGAGACCGGCGTCCTGGGCGTTGCCGATGCGCAGGCCTGCCACGTCCGTGATGAGATTGCGGCTTTGTGTCATGCAGCGAGCAAACCGGAAATCGGCCGCCTTCACAAGCTGGCGAACCGGCGCTTCACCGCCTTTCTCGGGGAGGCGTGACAGGATAGAAGGCTTCCATGCTCAGTGTTTCCTATCCGGCCGCGGCGCTCGGCGGCCTCATCAGCTTTCTCAGCCCCTGCGTCCTGCCGCTGGTGCCGCCCTACCTGTCGTTCCTGGCCGGCACCACCTTCGACCGCCTCAGCGCGGGCGACGACCGCGCCGTGCGCCAGCGCGCGGTCCTGGCCGCCCTGCTGTTCGTGGCCGGCTTCTCGACCGTCTTCGTGCTGCTGGGCGCGACGGCCTCGGCCCTGGGCCAGGCCATCCGGCAGTATCTCGATGTCCTGAGCACGGTGGCAGGCATCGCCATCATCGTGATGGGGCTGCATTTCCTCGGGCTGTTCCGCATCGGGCTGTTCTACCGCGAGGCCCGCTTCACCGTCGCCCGGCCGGTGGGCCTGTGGGGCGCCTACGTGATGGGCCTCGCCTTCGCGTTCGGCTGGACGCCCTGCATCGGTCCGGTTCTGGCCGCGATCCTCACTGTGGCGGGCTCGGAGGACAGCGTGTCCCGCGGAGCCCTGCTCCTCGCCGCCTATTCGGCAGGTCTCGGCATCCCCTTCCTGCTCGCTGCCTTCGCCATGAAGCCGTTCGTGGCGCTGTTGAAGCGCATGCGCTCCCGCTTCGCCCTGGTCGAGAAGGTCATGGGCGTCCTCCTCGTCCTCACCGGCATCGCGTTCCTCACCGGCTGGATCACCACCATGTCGTTCTGGCTCCTGGAGACGTTCCCGGCATTGGGGCGGCTGGGATAGGCCGACCTTCGCGAAGCCCGGCCTCGAACGAGGATTTCGCCCTCGCCGTCATCGTTCGGTTCGCGCCGGTAATCTCGATACTGCGAGGCGCGGTGGGTGTCCGATAGGGATGGCCGGCTCTGACTCCTTCGACGTCATCACCGGGCTTGTCCCGGTGATCCCGCTTGTTTGAGGTGCGGCGCTCTTCCGGATCGGGA
>NZ_JAGPUP010000538.1:0-59376 GCF_018069605.1 Microvirga sp. HBU67558
ACCAGAAGCGACGGGTCCTTCAGATCAACAACACGACGCGCAACAGGGTTCGCATGAACGGTCATGGCAGAGCTCCAGCCTCGAAGACGGGCACGGGAAAGATGATGGAGATATAGGTGCCGTCCTCGGTTCTGTGAACCGCAGGAGGAGCGGAGCAGGGTTTCCGGCAAAGCGGTTCAGGCGCCGGACAGACCAGCCGCGCCTATGCCTGAAAATGAGGCAGAAACTTGAAGCTTAAAGAGACCTGCGACTTAAGGATGACCCTTTCTCGCATTGCACAAGACGTCAGGGACTGTACCTTTCTGACCATCGCCGGGCGTGGCGTCACACCGCGGCCTGAACAACGGCTGGACCAACCGGCCTCGGAATGAAGGGAAGGAAACCGATGCGCGTTCTCAATAAGATCCTGTTCGCCCTCAGCTGCACCGTCATGGCCCAGTCGGCCTATGCTCAGCAGGCTTCCGACGGCGTGGTCAAGATCGGCATCCTGAACGACCAATCCGGCGTTTACGCGGATTTCGGCGGCAAGTCCTCCGTCGAGGCCGCCCGCATGGCCGTGCAGGATTTCGGCGGCAAGGTTCTCGGCGTGCCGGTCGAGATCGTCAGCGCGGATCACCAGAACAAGCCTGACGTTGCAGCCAGCATCGCCCGCCAGTGGTACGACACCGACAAGGTCGATTCCATCATGGAACTGACCACGTCCTCCGTCGCCCTCGCCGTCCAGGGCCTGTCCAAGGACAAGAAGAAGATCACCATCACGACCGGCGCCGCGACGGCCGATCTCACCGGCAAGCAGTGCACGCCCTACGGCTTCCACTGGGCCTACGACACCCATGCTCTCGCGGTCGGCACCGGCGGCGCGCTCGTGGAAAACGGCGGCAACAAGTGGTTCTTCCTCACGGCCGACTACGCCTTCGGCTATTCCCTCGAAGGAGAGACTTCGAAATTCGTGAAGTCGAAGGGCGGTCAAGTCCTCGGTTCGGTCCGACATCCACTGGCTGCGACCGATTATTCGTCCTTCCTGCTGCAGGCCCAGAGCTCCGGCGCCAACGTGATCGGCCTGGCTAATGCCGGTCTCGACACGGCCAACGCCATCAAGCAGGCGGCCGAGTTCGGCATCACCCAGGGCGGCACGCGCCTCGCGGCGCTGCTCTTCACCCTCGCCGAGGTGAAGGGCCTGGGCCTCAAGGCCGCTCAGGGCTTGACCCTGACGGAGGGCTGGTACTGGGATCAGAGCGACGAGAACCGCGCCTTCGCGAAGAAGTTCCAGGAGAAGACCGGCCGCATGCCGAACATGATCCATATGGGAACCTATTCGGCCGTGACGCAGTACCTGAAGGCCGTCCAGAAAGCCGGTACGGACTCGACGGAGCCGGTCGCCAAGCTCCTGCACGAGATGCCGGTCGAGGACGTTTTCGCGAAGAACGGCAAGGTGCTGCCCAACGGCCGCATGGTCTATGACATGTATCTCTTCCAGGTGAAGAAGCCGGAAGAGAGCAAGAGCGAGTGGGACATGTACAAGCAGCTCGCCAAGGTACCCGGCGACCAGGCCTACCTGTCGATGGCCGAGAGCGGCTGCCAGCTCACGCAGTAATCCACAGGCCGAGGCGGGACGGCCCAGGCTGTCCCGCTTCTTCATCGTCTCGCAACGGCTGGTGTCGAGCTTTGTGCCCGACCCGGCCGTTGCCACCTTACCGAGAGAGTATCGGCCGGTCCCTATGGTCAGTACGCAACCAATCCTGAGCGCCACCGGGCTCACCATGGAGTTCCGCGGCTTCGTCGCCGTGAAGGACGTGACGCTGTCCGTCAACGAGGGCACGATCCATGCCCTGATCGGACCGAACGGCGCCGGCAAGACGACGGTCTTCAACCTGCTCACGAAGTTCCTCACGCCGACCCGCGGGCAGATCACCTTCAAAGGCGCGAACATCACGAGCATGAAACCGGCCGAGGTCGCCCGTCTCGGACTCGTCCGCTCCTTCCAGATCTCGGCGGTGTTCCCGCATCTGACCGTGCTCGACAACGTGCGTGTGGCCCTGCAGCGGCCGTCCGGCCTCGCGACGCAGTTCTGGCGCCCCGCCTCGGCCCTTTCGACCCTCAACGACCGCGCCATGGAACTCATCGATGCGGTCGGCCTCAGGGCCTATGCGCATCTGCCGGCCGTCGAACTCTCCTACGGTCGCAAGCGCGCGCTGGAAATCGCCACGACCCTGGCGCTCGATCCTGCCATGCTGCTGCTCGATGAGCCCATGGCCGGCATGGGTCACGAGGATATCGGCCGCATCTCCGATCTGATCCGGCGCATCGCGAAGAACCGGACGGTGCTGATGGTCGAGCACAACCTGAATGTGGTGGCCGATCTCTGCGATCGCGTCACCGTTCTGGCACGCGGTGAGATTCTCTCCGACGGGTCCTATGACAAGGTCAGTCAGGATCCGCGCGTCCGCGAAGCCTATATGGGAACAGAGCATGAGTAGCGCTCCCCTCCTCGAAGTCCGCGGGCTCAACGCCTGGTATGGCGAGAGCCATGTTCTCCACGGGGTCGATCTCGACATCCGCGAGGGCGAAACCGTCACCCTGCTCGGCCGCAACGGCGCCGGCAAGACGACCACCCTGCGGGCCATCATGGGAATCCTGCGCCGCCGCGAGGGCGTGATCCGCCTGCGCGGCAAGGATCTCCTGGGATTGCCGCTCCACAAGGTCGCGCAGACCGGCCTCGGTTACGTGCCCGAGGAGCGCGGGATCTTCGCGAGCCTGAACGTTTCCGAGAACCTGATGCTGCCGCCGACAGTCGCGGAGGGCGGGATGAGCGTGGAGGAGATCTACAGCCTCTTCCCCAATCTCCATGAACGCCGCTCGAGCCAGGGGACGAAGCTGTCCGGCGGCGAGCAGCAGATGCTCGCCATCGCCCGCGTGCTGCGCACCGGCGCGCGGATCATCCTTCTCGACGAACCGACGGAGGGTCTGGCGCCGGTGATCGTCCAGCGTATCGGCGACGTTCTGGTCGCCCTGAAAAAGCGCGGCATGACCATCCTGCTCGTGGAGCAGAACTTCCGCTTCGCGAAGAAGGTGGCCGATCGCTTCTACCTCATGGAGGACGGGCGTATGGTGAACTCGTTCCCCGGCCACGAGCTCGATGCGCGCATGGACGAGCTCCACGAAGTTCTTGGGGTGTAGAGCATCATGAGCACGATTTTCGGCATTCCCGCCCCTGCCCTCTACGGCCAGATCCTCATCGGCCTGATCAACGGCTCGTTCTACGCCATGCTGAGCCTCGGCCTCGCCGTGATCTTTGGCCTGCTGCGGGTCATCAACTTCGCCCATGGCGCGCAGTACATGCTGGGCGCCTTCGCCGCCTACCTGCTCCTGAACTGGCTGGGAATCGGCTACTGGCCGGCGCTCATTCTGGCCCCTCTGATCGTCGGGGCGGTCGCGGTCGTGATCGAGAGGACGATGCTGAGCCGTCTCTACGGCGTGGATCCGCTCTACGGCCTTCTTCTGACCTTCGGCCTCGCGCTCATTCTCGAAGGCGCGTTCCGCTACTGGTTCGGCGCTGCCGGACAGCCCTATGCGCCACCGCCGCAGCTGACGGGCGCCGTCAATCTCGGCTTCATGTTCCTGCCGATCTACCGCGGCTGGGTGGTCATCGCCTCCCTGGTCGTCTGCCTCGGCACGTGGCTCCTCATCGAGAAGACGCGGCTTGGCGCCTATCTGAGAGCGGCCACGGAAAACGCCACGCTGGTCCAGGCCTTCGGCGTGAACGTGCCCCTGCTGCTCACGCTCACCTACGGCCTCGGCGCGGCCCTCGCGGCTCTGGCCGGCGTGCTGGCAGCCCCGATCTACCAGGTGAGCCCGCTGATGGGCTCGAACCTCATCATCATCGTGTTCGCAGTGGTCGTCGTCGGCGGCATGGGGTCGATCCTGGGCGCCATCGTGACCGGCTACGTGCTCGGCGTCCTCGAGGGGCTGACGAAGGTCTTCTATCCAGAAGCCTCGAGCATCGTTATCTTTGTGATCATGGCCATCGTTCTGCTCGTCAGGCCGGCAGGTCTCTTCGGGCGGGAGGAGTGATATCATGGCTGTCGGAACCCAGTATCTCACAGAACAGCCCAGGCTGCGGACGTCCTCCATGGTCCTCGGGACCATCGCAGTCGCAGCCCTGGCGGCGGCCCCCTTCTTCTTCTATCCCGTCATGCTGATGAGCGTGCTCTGCTTCGCGCTCTTCGCCTGCGCGTTCAACCTGCTCATCGGCTATGTGGGGCTCCTCTCCTTCGGCCATGCGGCCTTCTTCGGCGGGGCGGCCTATGTCACCGCCCATGCGGCCAAGGTGTGGGGCCTGGAGCCCCTGACCGCCATCCTGCTCGGCGTCGGCGGCGCGGCCGTAATGGGTGCCGTGATCGGTTTCGTCGCCATCCGCCGCCAGGGCATCTACTTCTCCATGATCACCCTTGCCCTGTCGCAGATGTTCGCCTTCATCTGCCTGCAGGTGCCCTTCACCCACGGTGAAGACGGAATCCAGGGCGTGCCGCGCGGCCATCTGCTCGGCGTCGTCGACCTGAACCAGCCTCTGGCCATGTACTACGTCACGCTGGCCATCTTCCTGTTCGGCTTCTTCGCGATCTGGCGCATCGTGAACTCGCCGTTCGGCAACATCCTCAAGGCGATCCGCGAGAACGAGCGCCGGGCGGTCTCGCTCGGCTACCGGGTGGACCGGTATAAACTCGGCGCCTTCGTCATGTCGGCCGCTCTGGCAGGTCTGGCCGGCGGAACGAAGGCTATCGTGTTTCAGTTTGCAACGCTCACGGACGTGCAGTGGCAGATGTCCGGCGAGGTCATTCTCATGACCCTGCTCGGCGGCATCGGCACGTTGATCGGCCCCATCGTCGGCGCCGGCCTCGTGATCGCCCTGCAGAACTACCTGGCGGCATCCGACTTCCCCGTCACGGTGCTGATCGGCATCATCTTCGTAATATGCGTGCTTCTGTTCCGCCGAGGCATCGTCGGAGAGATCCTCGAGCTGATGAGACGCAGGTCCAAAGGGGCCGTCTAGGCGACAAATGTCGCAAACTCTGCCGGTGCCCATGCGGTTGAGCGCCGGCTCATGCGATTGAGCCATACCATGTCAGGCAGCGATACATTCGATTACGTGATTGTCGGCGCTGGATCCGCCGGCTGCGTCCTGGCGAACCGCCTGTCCAGGGATCCCGGCAATTCGGTTTGCGTGCTCGAGGCCGGCGGCAAGGACAACTGGATCTGGTTCCACATTCCGGTCGGCTATCTTTTCGCCATCGGCAATCCGCGCGCAGACTGGATGTTCAAGACCGAGGCGGAGCCCGGCCTGAACGGCCGCATCCTGAACTATCCCCGCGGCAAGGTCCTGGGCGGCTGCTCGGCCATCAACGCCATGATCTACATGCGCGGCCAGCGGGAGGATTACGACAACTGGCGCCAGATGGGTCTCGCCGGCTGGGGCTGGGACGACGTCAGGCCCATCTTCCGTCAGCATCTCGATCACTACCTCGGAGAAGGCGACCACCACGGGGTGGGCGGCGAATGGCGCGTCGAGGCTCCTCGCATGCGCTGGGACCTTCTGGATGCCTTCGTCGAAGCCGCGGTCGAAGCAGGAATCCCCCGGGTCAGCGATTTCAATACCGGCAGCAACGAGGGTATCTCGTATTTCCACGTCAACCAGAAGAGTGGCCGGCGCTGGTCCGCGGCACGCGGTTTCCTCAAACCGGCTCTCTCCCGCCCCAACCTCAAGGTGGAGACGAAGGCTCATGCCACGCGCATCCTTTTCGAAGGCAGCCGCGCGATCGGTGTCGAGATCCTTCAGAACGGCGCTCTGAGGCGCCTTCTCGCGCGCAAGGAGGTCATACTCTCGGCAGGTGCCATCGCGTCCCCGCAGCTCCTGCAGCTGTCCGGAATCGGGGACGGCGCCTTCCTCCGGCAGTGCGGGATCGACGTGGTTCACCACCTGCCGGGCGTCGGCGAGAACCTGCAGGATCATCTCCAGCTGCGCCCGATCTATAGGGTGCACGGGGTGCGGACGCTCAACGAGGATTATCGGTCCCTGGTCAAGAAGGGCCAGATGGCGCTCGAATACGCCCTCTTCCGCAAGGGACCGCTCACGATGGCTCCCTCCCAACTGGGGGCCTTCACGCGCTCATCGGAGGATTATGCGACTCCGAACCTGCAATTCCACATCCAGCCTCTGTCGCTGGACAAGTTCGGGGACGCCCCGCATCCGTTCCCTGCCTTCACGGCGAGCGTCTGCAATCTCCGGCCGACCAGCCGGGGGAGCGTCAAGCTTCGCAGCAACAGCCCCGGCGAGGCGCCTGCCATTCGCCCGAACTACTTGTCGACGTCAGAAGATCAGAGGGTGGCCGTGGATGCCCTGCGTCTGGTCCGGCGCGTTGTCTCGATGCCGGCCCTTCAGAAGTACCGGCCCGAGGAGTACAAGCCCGGAGCCCAACTCTCGACGGACGACGAGCTTCTGAACGGTGCGCGGGAGATCGGAACCACGATCTTCCATCCTGTCGGGACCGCCAAGATGGGGATCGACGGCGACCCGATGGCCGTCACGGATGCGCGCCTGCGGGTCCGCGGCGTCGAAGGCCTGCGCGTCATCGACGCGTCCGTCATGCCGACCATTACGAGCGGAAACACGAATTCGCCAACGTTGATGATTGCCGAGAAGGGAGCCGCAATGATCCTGGAGGATCAGTCGCGAAGCGCAGTACCGGCCCGACGCTCCGCGTAACCTGAGCCGGGGGCTCTCTTCGACCCTTTGAAAGACGAATGGGAGCCAGCGGCTCCCATTAAAGAGGTGCTCCGAAGTCGACGCACTCAGCTCGTCGGCGTCCCGCGGCTTGCCGGGAGATGGCTCGCGGCCCAGATCGCGGCCTGCGTCCGATTCTTTGCCTGGATCTTGCGCAGGATCGCTTTGACGTGAACCTTGACGGTTGCTTCCGTGATGTCGAACTTTCGAGCGATGATCTTGTTCGAGTCTCCATCCATGAGGCAGCGCAGGATCACCGTCTCGCGAACCGAGAGACCCTTGGCCGGAGGGCCCATGTCATGGGGATCCTCGGCAGCCGGCACCTCATTCGCGTGAGCGCCCGGCGCCTCACGCTCCCGCAGAAGGTCGAGGATTGCCCCTGGGAAGATCGCCTCCCCCAGCATCACGAGGTCGAGCGATTTTACGAGGACCTCATGGGAGATGGACTTTTTGAGATAGGCGTCCGCCCCGGCCTGGAAGGCCGCAATAACCTGCTTGATGTCATACTGCTCGATCAGCATGACGATCTTCGCGCCGGAATTGGTGTCCTTCAATGCCTTGGCCTGCCGACAGGTTTCCTCATGGTCGCGGCTTGCATCAATGATGAGGACGATCGTGCTGCCATCAAAGGCCGCCATGGATCCCAACTCGTCGAGGCTCGCCGCAGCAGCAGATGGTGCGTAAGCCGTCTCCGCGAGAATTCTACGCAGACCTTCTCTCAAGAGGGCGTTCGGCTCGATGAGGAGCGTCTTCGTCGAGCGGCCAGCAACATGCTCCCCGGAAGAGGGCTCAACCGACCGTGCCAGTTCCATGTATCTTGAATACGCGACGTCCTTGGCCGACGAGGCTCCTGGATGAGGAAGGCTATCAAGATCGTAGGTGTTCCGCATCGCAGATGCCTTTCTGGTCTTGATTCGGTCAGGCAAATAGTAAAGGTCCCCTAAAGATCTTTAGCTTATAATCTCATTTGAGACAATCATTACCCATTCAAATCATTTTAACAATCTGTAATTGATAGGTACAAATATGATATGTAATACCGTATCACAGACGGAGGTCTAGTAAGCAATAAGTCCTCACCTCCACGCACAAGATACTTCCTTTAGGAATTCTGGGAGGATGACTGTACCTGTCGCGGCAACACGAACGACCGTAAAGCTGACTTGATCTCGACCAAGGCCGAATTCTGGAGAGCCGCTGCAAGTTCGCCGTTCCGCACGATGTATTCCGGCAGGGTCGCTGGGAGCAGGTTATCCGGCCGCGAGCAAGTCCATGGCAAACAATCAATCGCTGGCAAGTCGGCGCATGCCGCAAATGTCGCTCCACCATCTTCCGGGCACGGGTGAAGCGACACGGACGCTGTCAGCGCAAGCTGTTTGCCGCCAAGGTGTCTTCCGCCTGCATCCAAGATGCATCAGCCGCGCCCGACGACAAGTGGTTGACGGCCCACATGGCAGCCTGTGTCCGGTTTGCCACGCGGATCTTGCGCAGAATAGCCTTGATGTGAACTTTCACTGTTGCCTCGGCAACATCAAGCTTGCGCGCGATGACCTTGTTCGGCGCGCCCTGCATCAAACACTGAAGGATCTCCGCCTCTCTGCTCGACAGGGTGCGGATCGGTGAATCCTGGCCTTCCGACGTCGGAGCAGCCTGAAGAGAGGAAACTTTGACGACAGGAGCCTCCTTCGAGAGATCCAGCGCCTCGGTGTGCGTGGAAATGGCGGCAAGGAAGGCTGCGGACGGGAAGACGACTTCGCCCAGCATCACCAGATCGAGGTACTTGATCAGAGCCTCGCATCCTGTCGTCGCGAGACAGTATCCATCCGCACCGGATTGGAAGGCCGATTTCATCCCCTCAAGATTGAAGCTGTCCGAGAGCAGGACGATGCGAGCTTGAGCATATTGCTCTTTCAACGACGAGATGCCTTCAGCCAACCCGGTTGGATAAAGGTTAGCATCGAGAATGAAGAGGATCTGGCCTTCCCGCGAGGTCTCATCGAGAGCGATCTCTGCGCGCGTCAGGTTCTCCGGGTGCAGACGGAATCGCGTGCTCGAGAGGATATGCCTCAAGCCCTCGCGCAGCATCGAATTCTTGCAGCCTAAGATCGTGGTGACTGGGAGAAGGTGTGACATGCGAGGGAGCCTTTCCGCAGAGATTACCTCGAATTGTACAAATTAACCGTTCGTTATCCATCCTTAATAAAGGGGTATCGTTTTATGCTTAGGAGGTAGAAATCGATGCCTCTTCAGAGGCCTTCGTTTTGAGGAGACGGATCAATGCCGAAACGAGGCCATCCGCTCAAATAATTTCTTTATAACGTTTTATCTGATGTCGAGTTTTCTGATGCGCGGACGCGTTCAGGCCCAAGCCCGGCGGGGTTGCAACCCACCTCGCCCGCAACGCGAATACAGGCCTTGCGCATGCCCGAGACATGCACGCCATTCAGCCCATCCGGACAGAGTTCTTATGCGGACAATCGCGTGCCGCCGATAAACGGTCGCGCTTGATCCGAGATGCTGTTGATTGCGGCACCTCGTCTGGCATTCCCAGTCCTACCGAGCAACGGCTTTAGGCGTGCCAGAAGAGGCTCCGCCGGCCTACCTGGTCGGTTCGGCTGTTGCAGGATCTGTCATGGCACTCAAAGCAACGGCGGCAAGAGGAAAGCCGCTATCCCGGGCGCTGCTCATGAGTTCGATCGCCTTCGCGGAGTCGGCACGGACCCCCGATCCTGACTTGTACATGAGTCCAAGCCGGTACTTGGCTTCGGAATTGCCTGAATCGGCCGCAATCTGCAGCAGGCTTGCTGCCTTCTCCGGCAATGCTTGAACGCCAATCCCATCGTTGTAGGCATGAGCCAGGCCGATGAGCGCTTCGGTGTTCCCGGCCGAGGCCGCCTTGTCGAGACCTGCGATGATCAGAGCAACCAAGTCATCGGCGGGCCGCAAGGTCAGAAGTCTTGCGAGGGTCTGCCCGGCCGCCAGATTGTCCTTGTCCAGGGCTGCAAGGCTGTACCACCGCACGACCTGCCGCTGGTCTTCGAGATCGGTGCTGCTCGAGAGAGCAGTCGCCATGCGCATGGCGGCAGCGGAATCGCCGCGCTCCGCCGCGATCCTGATCAACCGGGCGGCCGCATCACGGTTCTGGATCCCTCGTGTTCCACGCTCCAGTTCGGCAGCGACCTGGTAGGCGATGCTAGGCTTGAGTTGAGCCGCCTGCTCGAAGAACCGAAGCGCCGACTCCATGTCCGTCGTTCCCTCGCTACCCAGGGCGAGCGCCCAGCCGATCTCGAGCAGGGTGCTGCGCCGACGGCCCTCGTTCACACTATCGAGCCATTTCAGCGCAGCCGTCTCATTGCGCTCCAAGCCACGACCGGTGCCATAGCCATAAGCGGCATAGGCCATAGCGCGCTCATGACCGACACGAGCAGCCCACAGGTACCACTCGGCGGCCTTCTTCGTGTCGACGGGAACACCTTCGCCGCGATCGTACATGCCGGCCACGGCCAGCACCGAACTCGAGGCGCCTCTGAGAGCCTCGAACCGGAGGCGCTGCTCGAGCCGGGCACGATCGACACCCTGCAGCGCCACCTCGTGGCGGGCCATGATCTTTGCCATGAGGCGGGTTGCTTCGCGGTCGCCGCGGGACGACGCGATCTTGGCCGCATCCAGCCCGGTGGCGAAGTCCTGCGTATCCATCTCCGCGTCGAGAGCTTTCCGACCGAGGCGGAGGAGCCTCACCGTGGACATGGCGCGCAGCTGCGCCTGGGTGGGCGATGCGGGCTTGGCCGTGGCAGCCCCCTGGGCTGCCGGTGCCTTCGCGTCGCTCGGAGAGGCGGCCAAGCCCGCCAGAGAAGCGCTCGTGAAGAGGCAGCTCAGGAGAACGATACCATTAATCTTGATCATCTTGCCTCTCCCACAACGCATGTCAGCGCTCGTCTCGTCTTTCATGGTTCTTCGTCTCCACGCGGACATCACTTCCGGGCAGCACCCTCCGCCGTCTTCAGCCAGTCCTGCGCGGCGCTTGCATTCACGTCGGTGCCGAAGCCGAGCGTCATGGCGAGGCTGAGACCGTACATGGCCTCTGGATCGCCGGCTCGTGCCGCACGCTGAAGCCATTCCGTGCTTGCGCTCGCCGATAGTTCGACGCCGTATCCCGATGCAAAGGCACGGGAGAGCTCCTTCATGGCGATCGTGTCGCCGGCCTCTGCCGCCTTCAGCAGCCAAGCTGCGCCGGTTCGCGGGTCAGCCGGCACACCGAAGCCGAGCTGCAGGCTGCGTCCATATTCCCGAATGGCCGGCGCAAAGCCGCTCTCGGCGCTCGCCCGGAGAGTCTCCACCGCTCGACCGGCCGCCTCCGTGGGCATTGCAGCCACTCTCGAAAGGTCGGCCGCTACGGCGGCGTCTCCTTTCTGCAAAGCTCTGGAGAGCCATTGCACGGCTGTTTGCATGTTGCTCTCGCCGATCTCTCCGGAGACATAGCCGCGACCCAGGTAACGCATTGCATCAACCCGGCCTGCTTCTGCTGAGATTTGGATGTACCTGACGGCCTCGTTCTTGCTGGCAGGCCCGCCGACTTCCTCGACCATCGCACGCCCGATCAGGAACAGGGCTGATGGATCGCGGCCGCTGCCTTGGGTGTCCGCGAGGGCCCTCTTCATCCAAAGACGAGCGTTCTCCTTGTGATCCGGACCGGGAACCTTGTGATAGGCCTGCGCGAGCTCCACCATGTCTCGTGTGGTACAAACCGGCAATGATGCAATGCGGGTGAGCCAGCGCGCGGCCTCAGGCTCATCCTTGGCACTCGCCGCAAGGGTAATGGCCGCCCGCACGTTGCCGGCCGCCGCCGCCGCCTGCCTCCACTCCAATCCTGTCTTGCCGGTTACTTGAAGCTGAGCGTTGGGGAGCTCGGCGAGAGCCAGCATCGCGGCAGCATTGCCCGCCGAGGCGGACTCCCGCAGGAGCTGCACGCCCTTCATGACATCCTCGCTCCGCCCACGTTGGGCGACCAAGAGGCGTCCGAGTTCGAGTTGCGCGTTCGGGTCACTCTCTTGCGCGGCAGCCTCGAGCAGCGTCCGGGCCCCGGCCTCGTCGCGGCCGCCGGACTTGCCGTCTAGCATTCGACGGGCCAGGAGAACCATGGCCCGGGTCCGCCCCTCCCCTGGTGCGAGAGCTATCTCGCGCCAGCGGGCCGATGCCGCCTCATCCATTGTGACGCCCAGACCGGAGCGATAGGCGGAGGACAGGAGGATCATGCTCTCGCGGTCTCCACGCTCGGCTGCACGGAGGAGCGCCTTCGCGTTCCGCTGGGCGACGGCCGGATCGTCGCCTGCCTGGTTCGCGATGGCCGAAATGCTGCGCACGTGTCCGGCCTCCGCCGCGCGCGTCAACCAAACCTCGGCCTGCACCGGATCCGGAGCGACGGCGGTGCTGCAGGCGTAGAGTTCGGCCAGCACACCCATGGCATCGGCGTCACCAAGCGAGGCGGCCTCCTTCAGGTGGCGAAGCGCCTCCTCGGACCGTCCCATCGCCGGATAGGCCAGCAGAAGTTTCGCCATTTCCGTGAGAGATCCGACATCCCCGCGGGCCGCCGCTTGGCGATAGAGGCTCAAGGCCGCATTCACATCCGGCTTCCCGGTCGTGCCAGCGGCATAAAGCCGTGCGAGGCTGACCAGAATGCCATTGGTGTGCCCCGGCAAGGCACTTGCCTTCACGAGGACGTCCGCCGCCTTCGGCAGGTCCGCGGCTGCGCCGAACTCGCCACGGTAATGGCGGGCAAGGAGCTTGTAGGCCTCGGGATCGGCATTCGACCCGGCGCGCTCGAGCCAGGCGATCGCCTTGGGCACATCTTTCGGCGCACGATCGCCGAGCAGGAGACGCTCACCCAGCAACGTCATGGCCCGAGGCTGTCCCGCCTCCGCGGCTCGTGTGAGATGCGACAGAAACTGCTCCGGGGCCGCCTCGACACGGCCTTGCAGGTAAATTTCCGCAAGGGCCAGATCGGCCTTGGCGTCGCCCTGGCGTGCGGCGGCTTCGAACCACCTGACGGCCTCGGTCAGTCCTCCGGGCACAAGGGCGTCTTCGCTCAAGATCGTCCCGATCTCGAAGAGCGCGCCGCACTTGCCTTTCCCGAGATCGGCGTAGAGGGTCTGGAGGGCCAGCTTGATGAGATCGTCCGTCGCGCCCTGCGGGACAGAACCGATCTTCCCGCTGCGCTGCAGCCGCGCCAACTCGATCATGCCGTCGATATTGCCAGCCGTCGCGGAGGCGCGGAGCAGTTGCTCCGCGTCTCGAACATTGGCCGCGGCAATCCGACCCTGCACATGGAGCTGAGCGAGCAGAACGGATGCATCCATGTTCAGCATGGAAGAGGCCGTCTTGAAATGGCTCGCCGCACGCTCGGCATCGACAAGCCCCGCGGCAGGATCGAGAAAGAGCTTGCCGAGACGAAAATGAGCCCTGCCCCTCCCGGCCCATGGCCGGTCTGCGAGATCCTCGAGAAGTTTACGCGCCGTCAGAGGCGACCGGCTGATGTCGGAACGTCCCTCGGCGTAGGCGATCGCAGCCTCGTACATCTCGTCGGGATTGTTGACGGGCTGCGATCTGTCCCACGTGCTCCAATCCCGCGTCAGGTGCGGCTTGGTGGCCGGCTGGCAGATCTTGCTAAAATCGGCATTGGGTGCGAGGGATCGCGGTGCGGATGTCTGGGAAGCCCCGGGGGCGGCAAGCGCCATCCACACGGCGAAACCTGCCAGGGAGGCGCTGCCGATCCGGGCTGGCCGAAAGGCCAGCGATACTCTGGCGGGCCGACGAAACATCACCATTGTGGCTCTCCACCCCTTCTCACATGTCCGAGCATTCCGCTGTCCTGCGTCGCTCATTCTTCACCCTGTCAGCCGGGCGTCGCGTTCGTCAGTTTCGCCAAGGCTTTGGCGGCCTGGGAGTGACCGGCTCGCGCGGCCTTCTCAAGCCATTCCCGAGCCATGGCTCGCTCCTTGTCGGACGATCCCTGCTGGTAACGAAACGCCAGCCGGTACATCGCGCCCGGATGACCTTTCTCGGCTGCTTGCCTGAGCCAACGGTCGGCTTCACGCACGTTCGGCTTCGCTGCGATGTCGTTCAGACGATAGAGTTCGAACATCGCATCCGGGGAACCAAGGCTTGCGGCTCTTTCGAGCCAGGTTTTTGCAAGCCCCGGATCAAGCTGTGTGCCGGTACCATTCGCCAAGGCACGCGACACCTCGATCATCGCGAGCGGAGATCCGCCTTCTGCGGCCCGCAGGTAGGAGGCGAACGCACCTTCGCTGTCGACCGCTGTGCTCAGGCCGGACAGTTTGAGGCTTCCGAGCTGAAGCCTCGCGTCGATCTGCCCAGCCTCGCCGGCCTGTGACAGCCATTGCTCGGCAGTACGGCTGTCACGCTCCACGCCGCCGCCGTAGAGGTACGCGAGCCCAAGACGGATCTGCCCGTCCGGGTCTCCCTGGCGCGCCGCCTGAGCGAAGAACTCCGCGGCCATCCTGCGGTCCTGAGCGACGCCTACGCCGCGCTCGTAGGCATCACCCAGAGCCAGCTGTACCTTGGTGTCGCCCGGCTCCTCGTTGTAGATCTCCCGGTAGAGCGCCATTGCCTGGGCGGGGTCGCGTGGGATGCCGTCGCCGTCGCGATAGGCTTTGGCGAGGATGAAGCGCGCTCCATCATGTCCAAGCTGTATGGCGCGCCGAAGCAGCGCCTCCGCCCGCGCCGGGTCCTGCCTGCCCCCCGTTCCCTGCAGGAGAGCCGTCGCCAGAAGGGTCATGGCCTCGGCACTGTTCTTTCGAACCAACGTCTCCAGAACGGACGCGCCGTGTTCGATCGACGCGGTGTCCGGGAGGCGGAGGTACAGCAAGGCAATCTTGCCATTCTGGTCATCATCGGCGGCCATGGCCTTTTCGGCGATGGCCAGCCACCGGCGGGCGGCATTCTGCTGCTCTCCCGTCGGCTGGCCTGAAAGCGATATCTCAGCCAGCTGCAGGGCAGCCTCGGCACTCCCGCCCTCGGCAGCCTTCCTGAGAGTCCCCTCAGCCAGCACGCGCTCGCCACGCGCAAGATAGAGTTTGGCCAGCGCAATCGGGGCACGGCTGTCGCCGGCCTTGATCGCCTTCTCGAGTCCCTCACGGGCCAAGTTGAAATGACCCGGCCCGCCGGCCTGAGAGTAGAGTGCGCTCAGCTCCACCATGGCGGTGCTGCTTCCGGCGGCTGCGGCGCGGCTGAACCAGGTCGCGGCCAGAGCCTGATCCTGCGGCACTCCCCTTCCATCGTTGAACATCTTGCCGAGCCGGATCATGGCAATCGCGCTGTCGGCCTCGGCGGCCTTGCGATACCATTCCAGAGCGCGTGGCGCTTCCATGCCGGAAAAGTGGCTCGCATAAAGATCGCCGAGACGGATATAGGCGACAGGAGAACCGCTCTCGGCTGCGCGGCGGTACCAGCGCATGGCTTCGGCCTGCGATTCAGGAACCCCATTGCCGCGAAGCAGCGCGTCTCCCATGCTCACCGCCGCCTTCACGTGACCACGCTCCGCCGCCGTCCGAAGCCGCTCGATCGCCGTCCTGCGCATGGTCTCCGTCGCAACATCCGGATGAGCAAGCGAAGTACGGGCAAACTCGTATAGTGCCGCCGAATTGTCGCTGGCCGCCGCCCTGTCGAACAACTTGAGTGCCAACTCCACGTCACGGTCGATGAGAACGCCATCGCGAAGATGGCGGCCGAGCGCGACGAGCACCGTCACATCCTGATCGACGCGCCGAACGGCCTCAACCAGCAGGTCCTTTGCGGCCTGCCGTCCATCAGGACCATTTTGGCTCCGAATTTCTGCCGCGAGAACCAAAGCTCGCGGGGCCTTCGTCTCGATGGCCCGATTGAGCCAGAGATCGGCCGTACTGGCCTCGACACCGAGAGCCGCACCGTTGTAGGGATCCTCGGCAAGGATCATGGCTGCTTCGACCGATCCGCGTTGAGCGGCCTTCTCGAAAGCAATCTTCGCCTGCTGCGGCTGGGACGAAGCAGATTTCGGATCGGCTCTCAGGCGCCCCAGGCGCAGGGCGGCTTCTGCATCCCCAAGGTCGGTGGCCCGCTGGTACCATTCGATGGCGGCATTGATCCTGTCCGATCCGTTGGCCGTATCACGGTAATGGTCGGCCAGTGTCCTGGCCGCCTCAGCCGATCCCCCTTGAGCTTCCTGGAACAGGATTCTCAAGCCTTGGGTCGCGAAGACGTTCGCCTTTGCCGGATCGCTCTCGAGACGCGCGAGCTCGAGGCCGGCGGGGCCGTGCTCGGATCGAAGAGCGATCTGATACAGATTTCTGGCGCCTTCCGGATCCTGCTTGCCGCCAATCCCTGCTTCCATCAGGCCGGCGAGGACGAAGGCCGCCTCATGGTTCTGCAACGCCGCAGCGCGGCGCAGCAGCTCGGCTGCCCGATCGACGGAAGCCGGGTCCCGGTCACGCGCCAGGATCAACTTGGCACGCCGCAGCGCCGCCGATGGCCAGTGCGCTCCCGGCAGGGCCAGGGCCTGCTCGTAGAGACGAGCCGCTTCGTCCGGTTGCGGAACCCTGAGCGGGTTCGTTTCGCTGACGGGAAGGCCGTCCTGCAGCACCTGAGCCCGCTCGACGAGAGCAGCCGGATCGTTGCGCTGCTTCAGTTGCTCGACCTTCGCCAGGATGCTGCGGAACCCGTCGCGCAGTTCAACCTCGGTTGAAGCTTGAGAGAATGCCGGGCCGGACGGAAGCGATGTCAGAATTGTGAGGGCACCGAGCAGGCCCAGGTGAGTTCGGTTCATCAACGCCCCCAAAAGCATGTGGCATTGCCGCCAGCGAGTTCATCGATGAGAGGCCGGTCCGACCGGAGGCTGCGCGCCAGCAGCGTCTTGAGCCGCTTCGTCGCAAGGCCGACCCGATCGCGGGCCGCAACCGGCTCGACCCAAGCCATGGGGTGGCGCCCGAAACCGCGCTTCGCCAGGAAGCTCATGTCCTGGCGGCGAAAGTCAGCCTCAGCGCCGGGACTTTCGTTCTCCGAGGCATAAGCCATCACGACTTCAGGTTCTGTAATTCCGTTGAGGAGATAGGAGAGGATCCGGTCGAAATTCGCCTCGCCCTCACGGAGTCCGTACAGATCCACGCCACGGGTGGCGGCGACTTCTGCCATGACGGTCAGGCTCGCCAGGGATTGGCGCATGTGCCACAGGGCGCGGGCTCCGCGTCGTGTCTCCAGTACGAGGCTCCCGTCGGGGCGGGCCTGTCCGAGGACGGCGCGATATCCGCGGGAACCTCTCTCATAGAGAGCATCGTCCGCCGTGATGGCTCCCCAGGCCATGAGGATGCTGTCGGCCAGAGCGCGCTGGCTGTCGCGAACCGTATCCGTGCCGAAGGTCCGGTCGACCCTGCGAACGAGAGAATCGATCCATCCGGAAACGATCTGCCGCTGGCTGTCATCCAGGCTGCGATGCAGAACGGAATAAGCCACGATCGTCGGCAGAAGCACGCGCTTCAGTCCATAAAGGGCCTCGCTCTCGGCACCCGTGCCCTCGAACGCTCTGGCCTTCGCCCAGGCGAGCAGGAGATCCCGCAGGGATGCCTCGGATGCTGCATCGCCGGCGAGAGCTCGCCCAGTCAGGGCCATGACGGCCCAGGAATGGGTGTTGACGCCTCCATCGGTGTTGGGGCCATCGGCGGCCTTGACTCCGTCAACGGGTTTGAGGCTGGCCCAGGATGGATCGCGAGCAATCGCAAGGCAGGCCGCGCGCGCGGCCGCAAGAGACGGTTGCGAAAGGGCCGCGCGGCGGGCTTCCACATCGAACAAGCCCTGCGCCCTCACCTGGGCATGGCACGTCGCCGTCATGAGAAGGCTCAAGACAGAGAAGGCGAGAATTCGGTTCATGCTGCTCCTAGGTCCCTTGAGAAGAGCTGGAGAAGGCTCGATGTTGAACGCTTCCATTGATGTCGGTGCAGTCCGATCCGGCCTGGGAGTTGAAGATCTGCCGATCAGCGTCTCCTTCCAAGTAGCCCAAATCCCTGAGCCGACAGGACGAAACGGGCTTCGCAGGCCGGCATGTGCTTGCAATGAGCACATCGGATTGGAAGGCGAGACGAAGGACGGGGCCCTCCAGGCCGCGGATGTCGCCGCCCAGCAAGCGCCGGGACTGCTTGACGAAACGGTTCGAGAACATCGTCAAGCCCGATACGCCCTGCGTGTTGATGCCGACTCCGTTCGATGAGAAGCTGTTGTTCCTGAGGGACAGGCTGGTCACGGGAGCGTAGCGGCCGGATCCCTCTCCCTGCCCGTCTCCTCTCTTCGAGGAGGGGAGGCTCGCGATATAGGCGCTCACGCCCGAATTGGAATTGGCCTCGATTCTGTTTCCGTAGGCTCCCACGTCGAAACTGTTGCGAACCTTCAATCCGTCACGCCTGTTCCCGGCAAGATGATTGTTCGTCAACACGTTGCAAGAGCTCTCGAAGACGGTCACGCCATCCTGCATGTTCTGGAACGAGCTGTTGGCGTTGAGGACGTTGTCCGTGCTGTTGCGATCCAGCACGATCCCGGATCCGGCATTGTCGAATGACAGATTGCCGACGATCAGATTGTCCTCGGCGTCGCGAGACACGGCAATCCCGTGCCTGACCATGGTTCCGTAGACGGTGTTGAAGGCGATGATGTTGCCTTTGGACCCGTCGTGCGCGTCCACCGCATAGACGATGCTGTCCCGAAATTCATTACCGACGACCTGGAGGCGCTCGGCCTCAAAGGAGTGGAACCCGATATACAGATTTCGGAAAACGTTATCGACGATGGTTCCCGTAGGGCGAGCCTGATCCCGCACATTGGCGACTTGATCCGGACCTGACGAGTATGTGAGCCCGAACGATTTTACATTGTCATAGCCGAGGGCTGCTAGGACGGATGATGCCACATTCATGCGGCCATCACCCCATGTCAGCAGGAACGGACGGAACAGGCCTGACTTCTCGCTGTCGGACCACGATGGCTGCCCAGTCTTTTCATCATAGCCCACAACATCTGCATCGACGATGTCGACTTGGCCGGCGTTGGCGATGAACGCCCCGGCCGTGGCGCTCAATCGGTAGACTGGAGCATCGAGGTGCGAGAGGATCAACGTTGCGCCGGGAGCGACGAAGACCGGAGCTCGTACGACGATGGCATCACCATCCTGGACGATCAGGTCGCGGGCGTCCGTTCCCTGCAGCTGGCGGGCTACCATTCCCAAGGTCGCCGTTCCGCTCTGGACGACGACGATCCGTGGCGAAGGCAAACCCTGGTACCGGACGGCCTGCTCGAGGCGCGTAACCCCACTCTCGTCGTCATCGAGGAACTTCGCGATATAGGGATTGTGACGGGCAAACGTGCTCCCGACGACCGCACCGCCGGGCCAAGGCGTGTTCGACCTCACGGCAGCCGACGTTTCAAATTGGCTGGGAATCAGAACGGGAGCGCTTGCCGTTTGAGGCGCGTCCAGTCGGATCAGGGCAAGGCCCCGGCGGGTCTGGAGTTCCTGAGATTCTTCGTCGAGGGCAGGTGCAGACGCTCCGGCGCCATCGCCATTTTCACCAGGTTCATCGCTTAATGGTTTCATGAGATGATCGGCACGGATCTCAGCCAGACGCCTGAAGGTCTTGGCGCGAGAGCGATCGTCTTCAAGGGAGCGGACTAAATCAGCGGCACTGACACCAGTGTCGGGCAGTGTGGCAAGTTCGAGGGCAATAGCCGCTCGGTCGTCGTGATTGGCAATTCGGCGCAGGCTGGCTGCGAGCGCCGCATCGGGAACCAGAGTCCTTCTTTTCTGCTCGATGAGACCTCTGATCTCCGACAGGATCATAAGCTCGTCTGTGCGCCGGTCGTTCTTGCCGGGCCCGGCCTGATGCGTCATGTCACCAGGTTCCGTCGCCCTTCCTAAACTGGGATTGACGGCTGAAGCTCCTGTTGAGATCCGCTCAGCCATTCTGTCATAACCGGCCTCCTTCAGCGCAGCCGCGACCGTGATCTGAAGCGCCGCCTTCCCATGGCCGTCCTCCAGGCTATTGACCAGCTCTGCGGCCCTAAGCGGCGTTCCACGGTCCACGTCATTCTTCACGATGACCGCAAGTGCCGCCTCCTGCCTCGAGCTGTCGAAGAAGCCCTGTGCCGCCGCCAGGGAGACGTCCCTGTCGCGACGCTCGACAGCGGCCTCGAGTGACGCAGACAGAGCATCATCGCGCTCCCGGCCATCCTGCATTGCAAGTGCCAAAGACAGCCCTGCCGACAGATCTCCCATTGCTGTACGCTTCTTGGCCTCGACCTTCAGCTTCGCGTCAGGCGCCTTTTCCAGTGGGGTGCCCTTGAGCTGGTCTCGTGCCATCACCTGGCGGGCATAGGCCCGGCTGCTGGAGGCCGGCATCAAACCGATCGTGCGGTTTGCCAGGGCAATCCCAGGAGCGCCGATCCCAGAGGCGATCCGCGACACGGCATTCAGGATCCCGGCACGCTGGCCGGCCTCGGAGACCAAGTCGATCGTAGCCAATGCTAAGGATACGTATCTGACGGCCCGATCCTGGAATCCCACCCTGGCATAGGCATTGGCAATCGCGACGAAAGCTGCGGCCCGGTAAGCCGGCGACCGCTGCTCGCCTGCAAGCTGGTGGAGGGCGACACCGGCCTCGACCCGATCAGGGCCGGACTGGATTCCAACAAGATCGCCGATGGAGGCCTGGAGCAGCATCGCGCCGACCATGTCGTGGTTGAGCCCCTCGTCCGCCAGACGGGTGAGTTGCTCGCGCGCCCCTTCTCGGAACTCGCCCGAGCCGGAGGTGCCTTGACCGGCGAACTTCTCCAGGAGCTTGAGCCTCGCCCTCACGACCTGATAGAACGCCGCCTTCTGCTTTGCGCTGACACCGCCCTGTTCGGCGGCAACGAAGGCCTGACGCGCCTCGTCCGCGAGACGCGTGACCTCGCTGCCGTCCTGCGCCATGGCGCTGGAAGCCAGCGCCATGGACAGGAGGAGGGATGCCATCCTCAGGCGGCGACGACCTTCAGATCGTGACGATGCGGTCATACTGATCCTCCAGACGCACGATGTCGTCTTCCCCGAGATAGGTTCCGCACTGCACCTCGATCAGATGCAACTCCTCATCGCCGATGTTCTCGAGCCTGTGGACGTCGCCTTTTGGAATGTAGACGGATTCGTTTGCCGTCATGACAAACACCTTCTCGCCGACGGTTACCCTTGCGGTTCCCGAAACGACCGTCCAATGCTCGGAGCGGTGATGGTGGTACTGCAACGACAGACGACCTGCCACGTCCACGACGATGTGCTTCACCTGGAAGGTCTCACCGACACGCAAGGACTCGTACGATCCCCAAGGACGGCGTACCTTCCGGTGCAGGGCCGCCTCCGAACGCTTCGATGCCGCCAGCTCGGCCGCCAGACGTCCGACGTTCTGGGCCTGATCCAATGAACTGACGAGAACGGCGTCCGCGGTATCGATGACGACGACGTTCTCGACTCCCATGACTGCGACAAGACGGGAATTCCCGTGAACGTAGCTGTCACGCACGTCCTGAAGGAGTGTGTCGCCGCGCGACACATTCCCGTTCCCGTCCTTTGACCCGATATCCCAGAGCGCGGACCAGGAGCCGAGATCCCTCCACTCGGGCGAGACCGGGATGCAGACGAGGCGATCGCTGCGTTCCATCACAGCGTAGTCGATCGAGATGACCGGGGCCGTGTCGAACTCGGCCGCGAGACGAATGGTGTCGTTGCCACGTTGAGCCAGGGCGAGAGCATGCCGGGCGCAGGCCAGAACGTCCGGCGCATGCCGCTCCAGTTCATCGAGGATCGTCCGGGCCGTGAACATGAAGATTCCACTGTTCCAGAGGTGGCGCTCTCCGGCAACCAGTGTCTCGGCGACAGCCCGCGCCGGCTTCTCGACGAAACCTCTCACCTTGAAGCTTGCGTCGTCGAAAGCCTCGCCGATCTCGATATAGCCGAACCCGGTCTCCGGCTGGGTCGGGCGAATGCCGAAAAGCACGATCTGCCCCTGCTGCGCAGCCTTTGCGGCCTGAGCGACGGCCTCCGAGAAGATCTCCGCTTGTTCCATGACGTGATCGCTCGGGGCGACGAGCATCAGGCGATCGGGATCTTCCTCGGCGATCAGAGACGCTGCAGCCGCAATCGCAGGTCCTGTGCTGCGCACGCACGGCTCCACCAGCAACCTTGCGGCTCCGGCATGCAGCTGGCCGATTTCACGCAGGGCGAGATCTCGATGGTTGGTGTTCACCACGATGACGGGCTCTGCATACTGTTCCGTACGGAACCGTCGAACCGTCTGCTGGAACAGGCTCGACTGACCCGCGAGGGCATGGAACTGCTTCGGCTCGCTGGAGCGGGATACCGGCCACAGCCGGGTTCCGGACCCACCGCACATCAGAACGGGAATGATGCTGTTCATTTCAAATCTCCAAACTGTTTAAAGATTGCGCTTCGAAGCGTGGCCCTGATTTGATCGTTGTTATTGTTTCAGCCCCGCGAGGCGTCTCCCGCTGTCGACGTCAGGCTCTTTGGCCTTTTTGGGTGCCGCCGCCACCTCGTTGCCTTGCCCGAAGGCAGCCGCGATCCTCTCGCCTGCCCAGTTCATGGCTGCCCGCAGCTTGCCGGTCGCGGCGCCGACCGAGGATCCTGAGAACGTGTTGAAGACCACGGATACGGGCTGCCCGATGGTGGACATGTCGAGATCGCGTCCCGGTGCGAGCTTGACGAGGAACGGACCGGACGATGCGGCCTCGCCGACGAGGGTCGGCAGGCGCTCAATGCGATTCTCCCGCACACGGGTTCCATCGGAATACTCGATGACGGCACTGGCGCCACGATAGAACCGCAGAAGCTGATCGTGAGAGATGCTTGCCGTGACATAAGGAGTGCTCGTCTTCTCGCGGAGAGCCAGGATAGGCGCACCTTCGCGGACGAAATTGGCGGCTCGGCTGTAACGAGCCTGGACGACGCAGTTGCAGGGACTGTCGATGACGATGCTGTTGCCCTGCGGGCCCTGGATCGTCAGCAGCGGCTCCCCTGCCTTCACTTCGCTGCCGGTTGCAACGAACGTGACCTGACCGTTCGAAGGAGCCGGAACCGTCACGAGGTCCGTAGTGATCAGGGCCGACTGGGCGGGTATGATGTACATCCGCTCGAAGAGGCCCATGCCGATGAACCCGAGAAGAAACAGGGTTAAGGCGCCGATCCCGACATAGCCCGCTACGGTGCGGCCATGATGGGAAAGATGAGCCCTCAATCCCTGCGGCGCGGCGCGCTGGGGAACCTCACGGGTCTTGCCCTCGTTCCGGCGTGATGACACATCCAGAATGTCACCAGCATCCACCACCTCGCCGGAGAGGTAGGCGTCGAGGATGAAGCGCAGAAGGTTGTGCTGACGCGGAGAGACATCGACAAAGCGCAGGCCGATCCTGCTGTGCTCATCGGTGATGTAGCGGACCTCCGCATTGATGGGCAGCGACAGTTCGTAGCCGCTGAACGGGAAGACCAGGGTAAGGTCGAGAACACGGCCCGGCTTCGCGTCGATCGCGCCTGTCCTCAGGCCGATGCCTCCGACCGAGACATCGACCACGGAGACCTGAGATCCGTTATAGATGCACCGCACCGGGATCCGGTATCGGGGATGTTGCCTTTGAACCTCGGCTTCGTGCGTGATCTTCGTCATGAACCTCAAGCTCCAAATCGGTATCGTTCATTCTAAGGGAGAAACAGCATCGGCTTCGGTGTCGGAAGCACGTCCATGCTCCAGGCGAGGACCGTCACGAATGTGGCCAGCGCGAGGCTATGCATGTATGCGGACATGAAGTTGCTCGCGATGAGGGGCCGCTTCGTCGCCTTTGTCGAGGCGGTTTTCTGGCGTGTCCATTTCTGCCGGTCGAGACGGAAGGTCACATGGACTTTGATCAGGGACCCGAAGATCTGGTTGAAGTAGAGAAGGAAAGGATAGAAGACGGAGACCCTCGGCCTGGACGCCAAGAGGGACAGGGTCAGGACGTAGCGCGACGTCAGAATCCAGAGGGCATAAAGCAGGAGCGCATAGCCGCTGACGAAGATCCCTGCCAGCAGAGCGATCACGAAGCCCACGAGCGACGTCCACATCGACATCCGCTGATCGAGAATCGCCCACCAGGTGAACAGCCCGATCCTGCGTGGACCAAGCGCGAGAGCCCGCGAGTTCGTGCGCAGCATATTGCCGAACCATCGCACCATGAGCATGGCCGCGGCGGAGATGAAGCTGTCCGAGGGCGGGTCCTCGACGGTCAGCACGACGATGTCGGGCACGTAGAGCATCTTGTAGCCGTTCCGAAGCAGCCAGAACCAGCTCGACTTGTCGTCCCCTGTCAGGAACTTGAACCGGCCAAGGCGCCAATGGTCGATGTAGTCGAGTTCGACCTGGCGAACGAACTCGGGGTTGCAGATGATGCTCGCACGGAACATCGCCATCCGACCGGTCAATGTCAGGACGCGCTGCGACAGTCCGACAGACGACATCAGGGTGTGGCGCTGGGCAAAGCGGAGTGAATACCATTCCTGGAAGATTCGGCGGCCGCGGACTTCGCTCAGCTCATCGGTCGTCAATGCCCCGACTTGCGGATCGAGCTGGAAGAACCCAGCACATTTCCGCACGAGGTCAGGCGGGACGATGCTGTCTCCATCGATGACGGCGACAACGTCGTCGTCGGCAGGAGTGCGGCGTGCGATCGCTCGAAAGCCATAGGCGAGAGCGTCCCGCTTGCCTGTCCCGGCAATGCGCACCATGACCAGATCGACGTTGCTCGCGTCTCCGCAGACGGCTCGGAACAGGCTCTTGACGAGTCTCTGATCGCCGGCCTCCACGACGGAGGCGACGACCGTTGCTCTTCCAGGGGCTGCCAACGCCGCCTCGAAAACGGCGCGATAGACCCGTGCGGTGACTGCACTGTCGATGCGAAAGGTCGTCACAAGCAGAAAAGCGTTGGGTGGTGCTTGCTCCACCGCCGCATCGGCAGCCTTCCGCATGCGTGGGAATGCCTGTTTGCGGAAGACCAGAGCGCGGATGAAATGCAGGAAGCCCCATCCGTAGCGCCACAGGGCGAGAAACCCTATGGTTCCAACGGCTCCGGCGCTCACGGCGCCGTAAGCCTGAGGCGGGATCGCAGCAGCAAACGCTGCTACGGCCACCACATAGAGCACGTGTGCCCCTACCGACTCCGAAAGCCGGTTGCTGCTGGCTTTACCAGCAGATTCCTTGATAAAGGTCACCGGAACACCTTGTCTGATCGATGCGCACGAGATCGATGAGCGGCCTGTCGTCGTTCAGGGTCGCCATCAGCCGCTTTGCCTCATCGCGATTGCCGAGAACGAAAGCCTCCGCGTGATCAATGACTTCGTTGATATCGTCGGTCAGGAGCGAGGTCAGGTGGGGCAGATGCGCCTTGACGAACTGGAGGTTGGCTCCGGTCAGCTTCGCGACCTGAATGTTCGGGTCGTAGATGCGGATATCATAGCCACGCCCATAGAGGCGCTCCGCGAGTTCGACCAGGGGGCTTTCACGCAGATCGTCGGTCTCGGGCTTGAAGCTCAGACCAATGATGCCGATACGACGTTTGCCGGTGGCGGCGACCATCGAGTATGCACGACGCAACTGCTCTTCGTTCGCCTCCATCGTGGCATCGAGAATGGGCGTCGGGACGTCGAGCTTACGTGCCGCGAAGCGCAGAGCCCGAAGATCCTTCGGGAGGCAGGAGCCTCCGAACGCGAAGCCCGGCTTTAGGTACGCTTTGGAGATGTTCAATCGCGTATCGGCACACAGAACCTCCATCACGGCATGACCATCGATTCCGGCCTCCTTGCAGATGTTGCCGATCTCGTTCGCGAAGCTGATCTTCAGCGCATGCCATGCATTATTCGTATATTTGACGGCCTCGGCCGTGCGAATGGACACGATCTTCGGATCAACTTTGAAAATCTTGTGCAGATCGATCAGCCGATCGATCGTCGGCTGATCGTGACGGCCGAAGATGATGGCCCCCGGATCATAGTAATCGGCGATCGCTGTGCTTTCCCGCAGGAACTCGGGGTAGTATGCGACGCCGAAGCCGACGCCTGCCTGACGGCCCGATGCGCGTTCAAGAGCAGGGAGAACGATGCCCTCCATCGTGCCTGGCAGGATTGTCGACCGCATGACCACGGAATGGAAGGAATTTTTCTCGCGTATGGCTGCACCGATCTGCTCGGCTGCGGCGTTCACATAAGCCGTGTCGAGCGATCCGTTCGAACGAGAGGGAGTTCCTACGCACACGAAGGACAAGTCAGTCCCGTGAACGGCCTCGCGAACATCGCTCGTCGCCATCAGGCGCTTGCTGCTGATGCCGCCTTTGATCATCTCGCTCAGTCCCGGCTCGACGATCGGGCTGATACCCTCGTTGAGAGGTCCGACTTTTTGGGGATTTGGATCGACTGCAATGACGTTGTGGCCATCGTTGGCCAAACAGGCCGCGGAGACGGCACCGACATAGCCAATCCCAAAAACGCTGATTTGCATTGGGCTGTTCCTGCTGAATCACAGTGGAAGGGGCGCAGACTTTGGAAAGCGCCGGATACAGCCCAATAAATACTACCGCTTGGTTTTATTTCGCCCCACTATTTCGGCTTGCGAGATACCCCCTCGGAACTAAGAAAGGCATTACCACTTTCAACATGAGGCTTTAACTCATAAGTGCTGCCTATACCCCTTGCTCAGCGAGCCCGGTAGTCTGAGTTATTCTTTCTTCGCATCCGGTTCAAAACTCAATCCGGCGTTTGCTATATTCAGCAAGATGTCATCGTACATTCCTATGTATTTCAGAATATGGCCTTAGCTGCCTAGAATACTCACCGCTCCAATTCTAGGAAGACAGTCATCGATTGATCTCAGCGCGTGCTTTCCAGGCATTGGCTTCAATCCGATAAGTCAGGTGTATTGACCTTCCAGAGTCTTGCAGGACGCGCGAGCGTTTGGAGTCCGCGCACTTTGACATGGGATTACCTCTCTACCCCCTTTGAACAAGCGACGACGATGTCTCCAATGAGCGGCATGGTCAGAGTAACGGCCAAAGAGCTTACATCCGAAGCGCCATCAGAAGGGATACACGGGTCGGCATGACATCCTTACAGTCAAGCTGACGTCCAATTGCCACGATTGGCGTCGAGAAATCTCCTCAAACAAGGGGACCTTCATGATTTCTCGTCTTGTTCTCGCATGTGCGGCGCTCGCCTGCACGTTGCCTGCCGCAGCATCTGAAAGAGACCAGATCGACACACTCGTCGCACAACACGCCCGGGCCCACGGAATTCCCGAAACATTGGTACATCGAATCATCCGGCGTGAAAGCGGCTACAATCCACGCGTGTCCAGTGCCGGCAATTTGGGCCTCATGCAGATCCGCTATGCCACCGCGCGAGGAATGGGTTATAGAGGAACAGTCTCGGGCCTGCTCGACGCGAACACCAATCTTACATATGCCGTTCCGTATCTTGCGAACGCCTATCGAGTGGCAGGCGGCAACCCGGACCGTGCCGTCGCGCTTTATGCTGGCGGCTATTACTACGAGGCCAAGCGCAAGGGATTGCTGCATACCCTTCGAACCGGCGCCAGCGAACCCGTGACGACAGGTTCGATCACCGCCTCGGCAGGCTTCGCATCCTCCAATTCCCGTTAGGCGCTCTTCGTCACGGCACTTGGGCCGAACATTTGCAAGTCTCCAGCATTCAGGTTCCGACCCCTGCGCGGTGGAAACGCCGCATGGTGCAGGATCATGGTCTGGCCACCTTGGAAGTTCGGGTTGGAGCGACAGCGTTTCAGCACATCTCAGGGTTTCGGCAGGCCACAAGAGATTCCCGGCGCTCTCTTCCGTCACGGGCTTCTGAACCTCCCCCCCTGCGGTGGAGCCGTGTGGCCGCTTGCGCGTTCTGAATGCGATGGATGTATGATCCATCGCTGCTCATCGATGATACTGTCCGTGATTGTCGAGAGCAAACCACGCCATACGCGAGTTGATCCACGATGCCGGATTTATCGAAAACCGTGTTCCTCGATTTTGAGGCCTCATCTCTCGACAAGCAGGGTTATCCTATTGAGGTGGCCTGGGTCTTCGCAAATGGCGAGGAGGAGAGCCACCTCATCAAGCCTGCTGAAGCGTGGACCGACTGGGATGTCAAAGCAGGAAGGGTTCATGGCATTTCAAGGGAGCAACTGAACGCGGAAGGAGAACCGCTCGACGAGGTTGCTCAGAGGATGGTGTCAGTTTTGACGGGCCGTGCACTCTATGCAACAGCGCCATCATGGGATGGGAAGTGGCTCAGCAAGCTCCTGCGCACAGCCGGACTGCCACGCCACGCCTTGCGTCTTGAAGATACCGAGATGGCTCATAGACGGATTATGCGTGAGGTGCTGCGGGATGCTCGGATTCCGGCGGATCTCCATCGAAGCATTATGCAAGATATTCTTGCCCAAGCTCAGCGCCGCGATGATGAACTCGGTCCTGCAGCCCACCGTGCCCTTGCGGACGCGCGGCGCGAGCAACGTCTCTGGCTCGACATACGCCGCCGCGTGGAAGAAGCCGCCGCGCGATCCCAACAGGGCGGCATCGACACACCCCAAACAGTCGGACAGGCCCGGTAGTCAAGCATGAACGGTGCTGCGTCGTATCGGCGTCTTTCGGCTTCTGCCCAGAGCTGACCAATCAATATCCGTCCGGCAATCCGGATGCGATATCCTGATCGGGCCGTGTCAGGATATCGATGCGACGGCCGTCCGGAAGTTGAATGGTCCGCAGCCTCATGACCTGGAGACCTGCATCCAGTCCCTCCCGAACAGACCCGTAGCGTGTGACCCGCGCCCGACGCTCTATGGCGCTGCGAGGTTCAGCCTGCGATATTTGGGTTCCGGTCGCACGTCGGCGCGCGACCTGGGCATCCCGCCTCTGGCTGCGGGTTGATGCATTGGCCTGCTGTGAGCGAGGGCGTGTCTTGCGCTCGACAGTGGTTTTTGGCTTGGTCTGCGTGTCAGCGACTGTGTTCCGCGGCGAAGTTTCAGCAGACGGCTGAGCTTCGGTGTCGACCTTCGCTTCGGCGGGGCGTGGACTAGGAGGGGTCGCAGAAGGCGCGGCAGCTTGGGCCGGCGGCGACGCCGGAAGGGAGGATGGTGCCGAGATCGGTGCCTTGGTCTCGGCCTCGGATGGCGGATCGACCCATGGGCGCCCAGCTTGGGCCAGGGCCGCTGACGAGGCCCCCAGAAGCCCCGCAAGCGAGGCAGTCACCAGCCAACGTCCTGTCAATCCTGCCATGACACGCCTCCAGATCATTCCATGGGGAACGCTTCTGCTACCGTGGCCGGTTCCATGGCGCTGACACCTTAGGGCCGACCCGGGAACTCGATCACTGAAGCCTGGCCTCTCTCAACGAACCCACAGGAACGGGACCTGTATGTCCATTCAGGTACGATGTGGAGGCGGGCTCTCGCACTTCAACGGTATTGGCAGCGCGATCAGGTGATCGTGAAGCCGACCCCGATCCTGATCCCTGCACAAGCTCGGCAGTCACCGTGAGATGTGATGCTGTAAGGAGCCCCCATCCGCTACATAGTTACAGTTGCGGCTGATCCGGCAGCCCGAGCGGTCTCTAAGCGGTAACGTCCCGAACCGCTCGGCATTTCAATCCATCTATCTGGTGTTACCTTGCATCTCTTTGCTTTGCGAAGCTTCGCGAGGAAATTGTCCTCGTCGACAGTCGCGACCATCTGCCAATTGTAACAATCTATTAGGACCATTTATTGAATATATTCTAATCTGGTTTGTGCAGTGTCGAATGAAACGTCTGTTCTCAGAAGTCTATCTACACCTGATTGCAGGCGTGATCGCCCTGGGCATTCTCGGGATCTCGGCCCATACGCTGTGGGTGGATCGCCAGAACACGTGGCATGAGGCCGAAAGGGCCTCCCGGAACGTCCTGACCACGATTGCCCACGATCTCGACGGCAATCTCGAGTTGCTCGATTTGTCTCTCAAAGGAGCGATGGAGGGGTTGCGATATCTTGGCTCCCAGCAGCTTCCTGCGGATCTCCAATACCGGATGCTCTTCGACCGCGCTGCCTCCGCGTCTTTCATGGGAGCGCTGCTGCTCGTGGATCAGGCCGGCAAACTCATCGCCGATGCCGGTCCGGTCATTGCCCCGCGGTCGCTCGACGTCGCGGATCGCGAGTACTTCATCGTCCACAAAGAGAACAATCACATCGGCCTGTTCGTGAGCCGACCTTTCGCGAGCAGAACGAGCCATGGCGATCTCAGCATCGGGATCAGCCGCAGGTTATCGGATCCGACGGGCCATTTCGCCGGCGTCGTCATGGGATCGATCCCGCTGGCGACCATCAATCAGATGTTCGATAATTTGAGCCTTGGCCGGCAGGGGGCGATCAATCTCTTCCGGAACGACGGCGTCCTGCTGACCCGCTATCCTTATGATGCCGGTCAGATCAATCAGGATCTGGGCAACTCACCGCATGTCCAGCGTCTTCTGCAGGCAAAATCCGGCACGTTCGACTCGATCTCACCCATCGATGGCATCCGGCGCATCATCACCTTCGAGCGGCTCACAAAATATCCGCTGGTTCTCACCGTAGCCCTCTCGGTCGACGAGATCTTCTCGGCCTGGCAGCGAAAAGCTCTCATTCTCAGCTTGGCGACGCTCGCTCTCTGCTGTGCGGTCGTTGGACTGACGATCCTGTTCCAGCGCGAGTTGAAGCGCCGTACGAGGGCGGAAACCAAGCTCAGGAGGATTGCGAGGACCGATGACCTGACGGGCTTGCCGAACCGTCGCGCGTTCCGTGAGACGTTCGAACGGGAATGGCGTCAGGCTGTCCGTGCAGGCTCGCCTGTGTCGCTGCTCTTCGTCGACGCCGACTATTTCAAGAACTTCAACGATCGCTATGGCCATGGGAGAGGAGACGAGGTGCTCTGTGCAGTCGCCGGCACGCTTGAGACCAGCATCCGCCGCCCTCGCGATGTCGCGGCCCGTTATGGCGGCGAGGAGTTTGCCATCATCCTGCCCGAGACGGATCCGGCAGGCGCCGGGCTGATCGCCGAGAACATTCTTCAAAGCATCGTCGCCTTGAACATCGCCCACGAGGGCAGCCCCTATCAGGTGGTGACGGCGAGCATCGGAATTGCCTCGGCACGACCATCCCGCGGAAGCGAACGAGCCGTTCTCCTGGAGGCTGCGGACCAGGCGCTCTACGAAGCCAAGGCCGCCGGCCGCAACTGCCTTCGGGTCGCCGAAGATACAACTCAATCGCAGCACAAAGCCCGGCCCCATGCTGTAGCCTGATACGCGCCAACCTTCACGGAATCGCCAAGCGTGAACGCAACATTCTTCTCCTCGCAATCCACAATTGCTGACGCGTGTATTTGACACCTTCCGTAACGAGAACATACTAGGAACATCCTCAACACGAAACTGATTTGGCGCGGGACATGCATCATGCCGGGCAACAGAAAAGGCTTGCCGATTTACGGCATCGGATCGCCCGGCTCGAAGGCAGTTCCCAGAAGATCAAACCCCTGCCCTTCGCTCTTCGCGAGATCGACGGCCACCTGCCGGGGGGTGGGCTTGCCAGGGGAGCTCTGCACGAGATGATCGAGGCAGGACTTGCCTCGGAATTCGCCGGCTGCACGACCCTGTTCACCGCCGGGATCGCTGCCCGCCTCAAGGGACCCGTGCTCTGGTGCCTGTCCCGTCAGGATTTGTTCGCCCCTGGCCTCCTGCGCGCTGGCCTGCATCCGGACCGTGTGATCTATGCCGAGGCCGATCGCGACCGGGACATCCTGCCCCTCATCGAGGAAGGCCTCCGTGAAAAGGGACTGGCGGCTGTTGTCGGCGAGGTCTCGCGCCTGGGTCTGACAGCCTCGCGGCGCCTGCAACTGGCGGCGGAAGCCACGGGCGTCACAGCCCTGGTGATCCGACGCTGGTGGACCCTGGCCGAGAAGGATCTGGTCCATCTGCCGACCGCCGCCGTCACCCGCTGGCGCATCACCCCCGTTTCGTCCGAGGTGATGCCTGCCCCCGGACTTGGCCGAGAGCGCTGGCAGATCGAACTCCTGCGCTGCCGTGGCGCCGAACCGCGTACCTGGATTTTGGAGGCCTGCGATGCGAAGGGTCGTCTCGCTCTACCTGCCGACCTGGCCGACCGATCGGATCAGACGGCGGACCGGCGAGCCGCCGCGCAATGAGCCGCTCGTGACCGTTCATGCGGTCGGATCACGCCGCGTCGTGCGTGCCGCCTGCGCGGCCGCGCAGGAGGCGGGTCTGCATGTCGGCATGCCGCTTGCCCAGGCTCAGGCTCTGGTGCCGAACCTGCACGTGGTCGAGGCGACCCCGGACGAGGATGACGCTTCGCTGCGCGAGCTGGCACGCTGGGCCATTGGCTACTCACCTGTGGTGGCGCCCGACCCGCCGGATGGCCTGTGGATCGATATTGCCGGCGTGGCGCATCTCTTCGGCGGCGAGGAGGAGTTGCTCACGGATCTGACCAGCCGCCTGAGACGACAGGGGATCGCCTCGAAAGCAGCCGTCTCTGATGCCCCGGGAGCGGCCTGGGCGGTGGCCCGCTACGGAAGCGGCGGGGTCGTGCCGACGGGCCGGGCCGCAGACGCTGTTGCGACCTTGTCGATCCGTGCCCTGCGCGTGGCCGCCGACAAACTCAGCGCCCTGCACCGACTCGGCATCGAACGGATCGGTCAGCTCGCCGCCATGCCAAGGGCGCCTTTCGTACGACGCTTCGGCCGCGATGTGGCGCTGCGTCTCGACCAGGCCATGGGCCATGCTTTCGAGCCGATCACGCCGCTCATCCCCAGGGAAGCGCCGACGGCAGCCCTCGCCCTCGCGGAGCCGATCGGTCGTCTCGAGGATCTCAAGGGCGTGGTGCTGCGCCTGGCCAAAGATCTGTGCCGGCAACTGGAGCGCCGCGGCGAAGGCGTGCGCCGCCTCGATCTTCTCTGCCAGCGTGTCGATCAGAAGAGCGCCTGCCTGCGGGTCGGCACCGCCAGAGCCAATCGGGATGCAGTTCATCTCGCCAAGCTCTTCGACGAGCGCCTGCAAACGATCGATCCCGGGTTCGGCATCGAGGAGATCATTCTCGTCGCAAGCAAGGTCGAGCCGCTGACGGAGACGCAAATTCAAGCCTGTGGCCTTAGTGACGAGGTTGCTATGGAAGCCGATATAGGCCCTCTCGTCGATCGTCTCGGCGCCCGCATCGGCATGAGAAAGGTTTACCGCCTCGCACCCGTCCAGAGCCTTGTCCCCGAGCGCATGGCTCGAAGGATCCCGGCGCTTGCGCCGCCGACCGGCTCCGTCTGGCCGGAGAACCTGCCGCGGCCCACGCGCCTGCTCGACCCGCCGGAGCCCGTCGTGGCGACCGCCCTGCTCCCGGACCATCCGCCGCGCTTCTTCCTTTGGCGCAAGGTGAAGCACACGGTCGCCAAAGCCGACGGACCCGAGCGCATCACGCCGGAATGGTGGAACGGCGACGAGGGTTCAGCAGCCCGGGATTACTACCGCGTCGAGACCGTGCAGGGCGGCCGCTTCTGGGTCTTCCGCGATGCGCCGACTGCCGAGGGCGGGCGCTGGTGGATGCACGGCTTCTTCTCATGACGGACGCCCTCCGCCCCATCTATGTCGAGCTCCAGGTCACGACCCACTTTTCCTTTCTGCGCGGAGCCTCGAGCCCGCAGGAACTGTTCGAGCAGGCAAAGCTCCTAGGCATCCCGGCGCTCGGCATCACCGACCGCAATTCGCTGGCCGGGATCGTGCGCGCCTACGAGGCATCGCGGAATACGGGCGTTCGCCTCGTCGTCGGGAGCCGCCTCGACCTCACCGACGGCACATCGCTGCTCGTCTATCCGACCGACCGGGCTGCCTATTCCCGCTTGTGCCGGATGCTCAGCATCGGCAAGAGCCGCGGCGGCAAGGGCAAGTGCCATCTTGTCTGGGACGATGTGGCCGCCTGGAATGAGGGTCTCGTGGCCATCCTGCTGGGCGATGAGGCGACGGAGGAGCTCGCTCGAAACCTCGTCCGGCTGATGGCGACCTTCGGCAACCGTGCCTATATGGCGCTGATCCGGCGATTTGCGCCCAACGAGCACCTGCGGCTTCACGCGATTGAGCAAGCGGCGCAGGCCGCCAGGGTGCCGACCATCGCCATGGGAGACGTGCTCTATCATAATCCCGATCGCCGCCGCCTGCAGGATGTGGTCTCCTGCATCCGGGAAGGCACCACCATCGACGAGGCCGGCTACCGGCTCGAGCGCCATGCCGATCGCTACCTCAAGGATCCGATCGAGATGGAGCGCCTGTTCGAACGCCACAGGCAAGCCTTTCATCGCGTTCAAGAAATCCTCGATCGCTGCACCTTCTCTCTCGACGAGCTGCGTTATCAGTATCCGTCCGAAACGGAGGGCAGCGAGACCGCGCAGGAAAAGCTGGAGCGGCTGACCTGGGACGGTGCGAGGCATCGCTACCCCGATGGCATTCCCGATAGGGTCGCAACAACCTGCCGCCGCGAACTGCACCTGATCGAGGAGCTCGGATACGCTCCTTATTTCCTCACGGTTCATGCCATCGTGTCGTTCGCCAAGTCGCGCGGCATCCTGTGCCAGGGGCGCGGCTCGGCGGCGAACTCCGCCGTGTGCTTCGTGCTCGGGATCACGTCGATCAATCCCACCGAGCACGACCTGCTGTTCGAGCGCTTCGTTTCTCAGGAGCGGCGAGAGCCGCCTGACATCGATGTCGATTTCGAGCATGAGCGGCGCGAGGAGGTGATTCAGTGGATCTATGACACCTATGGTCGGCACCGCGCGGCGCTGACAGCCGTCGTCTCCTGCTACCGCGCCCGGGGCGCCGTGCGCGAGGTCGGCAAGGCTCTCGGTGTTCCCGAGGACGTGACGGCAGGATTGGCTGGCCTCGTCTGGGGCTGGGGCAACGATGGCGTGTCGGACAAGGAGGCGAAGGAACTCAACCTCAACCTCGGTGATCCGCGCCTGCGGATGACGCTTGAACTCGCCGCGGAGCTCATCGGCGCTCCGCGTCACCTCTCGCAGCATCCGGGCGGCTTCGTGCTCACCCATGAGCGGCTCGACGACCTCGTGCCCATCGAACCGGCCGCCATGGAGAACCGGCAGGTCATCGAGTGGGACAAGAACGACATCGACACCCTGAAATTCATGAAGGTCGACGTGCTGGGTCTCGGCATGCTGGGCTGCATGCGCCGCGCCTTCGATCTCTTGCGCGAGCACAAGGAAGAGGATTACGATATCGCCACGATCCCGGGTGAGGATCAGGCCACATACGCCATGATCCGGCGGGCCGATACGATCGGCACCTTCCAGATCGAGAGCCGCGCCCAGATGGCGATGCTGCCGCGCATGAAGCCGAAGACTTTCTACGACATCGTCATTCAGGTGGCGATCGTCCGCCCTGGCCCGATCCAGGGCGACATGGTGCACCCTTACCTGCGACGGCGCGAGAAGCACGAGGAGGTCGACTACCCGCGCCCGGAACTCAGGCGCGTGCTGGAGAAGACGCTGGGTGTGCCGCTGTTCCAGGAACAGGCGATGCGGGTGGCGATCGAGTGCGCGGGATTTACGCCCTCCGAGGCCGATCAGCTCCGTCGCGCCATGGCGACTTTCAAGTTCACCGCCGGCGTCTCCAAGTTCCGTGACAAGCTGATCCAGGGCATGACCGCTCGCGGCTATGACGCGGCTTTCGCGGAACGCACCTTCAAGCAGCTCGAGGGCTTCGGCTCATATGGTTTTCCGGAGAGCCATGCGGCGAGCTTCGCCAAGATCGCCTATGCATCGTCCTGGCTGAAATGCCACCATCCCGACGTGTTCTGCTGTGCCATTCTGAACGCACAGCCGATGGGCTTCTATGCACCGGCCCAGCTGGTCCGGGACGCGCAGGCCCACGGCATCGAGGTGCGGCCCGTCGACGTCAACCACTCGCGCTGGGATTGCATCCTGGAGCCGACCAGGAACCCACGACGCTTCGCCGTCCGGCTCGGATTCCGGATGGTCCATGGTCTTGCCAATGCGGACGCCGCCCTGATCCCGATCGTTCGAACAGAGCAGCCGTTCGCGTCCATCGAAGATCTGTCGCGGCGCGCGGGTCTTCCGGTCGCATCCCTCACGCGTCTGGCGGAAGCCGACGCCTACGGCTCCCTCGGCATCAGGCGCCGCGATGCCCTTTGGACCATCGAGGGATTGTCCAATGAGGTGCTGCCGCTGTTTGCGGCTGCCGACGAGCGGGAGTGCACGATTCGGCCTGAGGTGATCGAGCCCCACGTCGAACTCGTCCCGATGACGGAAGGTCGTGAAGTCGTCGACGACTACCGCTCGAAAGGGCTGACGCTGCGTCGGCATCCTGTCTCCTTCTTGAGGCCGGAGCTGACCGAACGACGGATTCGTTCATGCGGGGATCTTCACCATGCCCGGGACGGGCAGCGGATGACGGTGGCAGGTCTGGTGCTGGTGCGCCAGAAGCCGGGCTCCGCCAAGGGCGTGACCTTCATGACCATCGAGGATGAAACCGACGTCGCCAATCTGGTGATCTGGTCCAGAATATTCGAGACGCACCGGCGGCTGATCCTGTCGTCGGGCATGATCGGCTGCCGCGGACGGCTCCAACGAGAGGGCGGCGTCACCCACCTGATCGCCGAGCATCTCATCGATCTGTCCGATCTCCTGCGCTCTGTGGGTGATCGGGACGAGCCCTTCCGGATGAGGCATGGGGCTGGCGACGAGGCGAAGACCGGCTCGCGCGAGATGCTGCGGATGGGTGTCCGCGACACCTCCGAAGCATCGGCAAGCGACGTCTCCCAGGTACCCGTGATCAGAGTTGCAACGCGAGACTTTCGCTGAATAGACTTCAGCATCGCCCAAGGGCCGCGACCAGCCGTCGCTCAGGCCTTCCCAGACCGCTACCCCGGGTCCGCCTTCATCGATCTGCGCTCGGCTTCGTCGAGCCTTTCAATCAGAGCGGTCAGATGGCGCGGATGCGCCTCTGAAAGAGTTTCCGCATATAGGCTCTTGAGGAACAGCCCAATCATCGCCGCAGTGTGACTCGGCGGCAGCTCGAGGGTATTGGGGAGCCGAAGCCCCCGGATCTGCTCATCGTCAACCAACATCGCCAGGCTCCGCGTGCCTCGCGTTCCCCTTGCCCATCAGTGAGCCAACCCGCTCGGGAGGATCGGGTTTCAACGCAAGTGGTTGATTCTCAGTCATCGGACTTGCCCGCAACCTTCCGGAGCGCCGCATTGATGCGGTCCTGCCAACCGGGGCCGTCATCCTGAAAGAATGCAAGCACGTCCTGGTCAATGCGAAGGGTGATCGTCTCCTTGACGCCAGGAATGACAGCAGCCTTCGGTGGCCCCTCGATAGGCTTCGTGGTCGCCTTCTTGAAGGCGGCTTCGGCCGCCTTCAAAGGATCGCTGGAGCGCCGGCCGCCTGTGGATCTCGTCATTGCTTCCCTCCTGAGCTTGCCCTGCCCTGCACGCGATCTGCCTTCGTCATGCTTGGGCCCGTCGGAACGCGGACGACCGCCATATTACCAGAAGTAAGAAATGCTGTAGGCAAGGATGCCCGCCACAACGAGGATGGCGGCGGTCTTCCAATGTTTCTGTATATGCTGGTGCAGGGTCATCCTCAATCCACCTCGCTCCTTCGCAGAACCCGCGCCTTCAATACGCAGGCACGGCCGTCGCCTGCACGATTGTCAGCGGCTGGACCGCATAGCCGTCTGCCTGCGTCAATCCTATGCCGGATCGAGAGGAATGAACAGTTGGGGGCACACAAGGGAGGATTGTCAACAATCGATCTGCGAGGATCGGCCGGACCCGGTATGCGAGCCGCACGGTCGGGCTGGATCAGAGGTCCCTGCGGTTATTCGTAATTCGGCAATACGCATCTGGCACAAAACATGCCAAAACTCTGACAAGGCCGGTTCAACGATGATAGCAGGGACCTGATCCCCACTGATTGGCCCTCAAGAATGTCTCGCTTGATGGGCGGGCCCTTTCCGCCAGGAAGGACCCGCCTCTCGTGTGCTAGGAATTGCGATCGACCGTACCCGTCCGGTTGCCGATGGTGCCACGCTCGTCCTCGACATCGACCTCAGTCCGGCGCACCGTATCGGAGATCGTCTCCGTGCGCTGATCGGCTTCCTTTCGTACGACAACCTCTTCGACCACGCGGGCTTCCTTCGAGACGACCGCCTCCTCGCCACGCTCTTCCACCTCGATGGTGCGCTCCTGGAACGGGTCGCCGCTGATCGCGCCGGCCTGCGTCGCGCCAGCCACCGGGCGCCGCTCCACTTCCACGTGCTCCTCGCGCAGGCTCACCTGCTCGCTTACCGGACGTTCGACCACGTACGAGCGGATGCGAACACGCCCGTGGCTCACGTCACGCCGGCCGACATGCAGTTGCTCCTCGGCAATCGGGATCACCTCGTCGCCACGCGTGGTGCGCTGCGAGTCTGTGTTCATCGATGCTGCACCCACAGTGCTTTCAGATCGCCTAGAAGTCCCGGAGGTGGATGAGGTGCCGGTGGTCAGGTTGGCGGTGCTCCCGGACAACACGTCCGAGGTTCCGACATCCGCTGCTCCCGTCCATCCTTCAGAGCGCCAGGAATCAGCGCGCTCGTCGATGTCGATCGTGCCTTCATCATCGAGGATGTCGATCACGCGCTCGTAATCTGCATCGGCGGCATTGACCGAAATGAGATAGCCGCCCCGGCGCAGACCTTCGGCGTAGGTGTGGCGATCCTCGTCCGGCAGGAACAGGTCGCGCAACGAATCCCACAGGCCAACGCTGGCCTCCGGGAAGGACTGCGTGTCCGTGCCGCGCGACGTGCCGGCATCCTCGTCGCCGGGGGTCAGGCGGATGCTGTCCCGCGCAATCCCGGCGGCATGAAGACGGCTGATCGCCTGCTCGGCATCGCTGCGGCTGTCGAAGAACGCCGTCACGAGCTTTTGGGTAGAAGATCCGGTTATGGCTCCAGAGTTCATCGGGATGTCTCCTCCTGGGGGGTGGGTATATCGGGAGCAAACCGCTCCACGACGGCGCGCTGCTTGCGTAAGCTGACCGGCACCTCGACAGTTTCAGTTTTGGCGCTGCGGCGGATGTGCAGCTCCTCCTTGAGCACCAGCCGCTTCTCGACCACGAGCACCTCCTCCAGCACCGGGACGATCGTCACATCGCCTTCGGTCCTGATCTCGGGGGCGCTCTCGACCATCCTGTCGATGGGGACACGCGTCACCTCCACGATTTCCCGGCTCACGTCCGCATGCGCCAGTTCCTCGACGGTTTCGGTGATCGTTTTGACCTGCACACGTCCGGTCACGACCTGACGCTTGCTGACGGAAACGGTCTCCTCAACGATCGGGATGACCTCTTCGGACATAGCCTGGGTGCCAGCCTCGGGGGGCGCCTCAAGCCTGGTGTGGTGCTGCTCGTCGTCCGAGCGCCGAAAGATGGGTGTGGTTGGATCGCTCATGGCCGTTCTCAAGTGAACGGAAGCCAACGGGCGCTTGCCATGAGAGTTCCCTGAGAATGCCAGCGCGATCGAACCTATGCTTTCAGGCACCATAAGGTGGATCAGTTTAGCCTGGCGGAACTATCGAAGCGGAACCATGGCGGGGCGGATCAGGGCTGACCGATCGAACCAGAGGCTGCCGGTTGCGCCCGGATCGGACGCCGAAATAGGCTTACTTGGACATGGAAGACGTGCCACAAGGCACGCTGCCTGATCCCTTTCGGCCTTTGTGCTCGCCGGCCGATCAATGACCGGTCATCGCATGCGGGGCTGACACCGGCTTCGACTCCGGCGAGCCGCGCTCGCGCAGATAGATGCCGAGCAACAGCAACACGCCGATCGACAGGAACTCGCTCTGCCAGTTCTGGAAGCTCTCGTACCAGAACTGCGGATCTCCCAATGTCTCGACCACCGTCTGCGTCGGCTGATTGTGGAGGATCGCCTCCTCGTTGATCCGCCGCGTGCTCCCCGCAAGATGCAGCCAGAAAGACGCAAGGAAGAGCGTGACCAGCGCGATGCTGAGCGAGTGCGAGTAGAGCTTCAGCAGCAGCCCACCCCGGTGGACCGGCCACGGCGCGTCAGGATCCCCGCGATGCGCCGATGGCGACTCGTCCTCGGGATTGACCTCGTCCGGCTTCTTGGACTCCGAGGCGCCCTTCTGGAAAAGGAAGATGGTGAGCAGCACGTAAGCCGCCATCTGGAGGAACTCACTTTCCCAGTTCTCGAATACGGCTGAGATGAAATGGCCGCTGGACAAATAAGAGCCGAACCCGATGGCGGGCATGTTGTGGAGGCGCAGTTCCTCCCCATGGGCTCTCCATCCGGTGAGCGCCTGACCGATGAGGGACAGGACGAACAGCACCAACAATGTAACCGTCAGCCCATTGTCACGCAGGAACCGCCGCATACGCCGACCTCACAGAAACCCAAACTGCTACGGTTGATTAACTCGGAACGGGAATGTTGGTTTCGTTCCGTGCCCATGATGGGGTGGCAGGGCGTCCTAGCGATCCCCGTGGGGATCGCCTGGACGCAGAAGGAGCGTTGAGATCGGGGCACTCTGCCTTAGATTTCAACCCGAGGCCGACCCAGCCTCCCTGTTCCTGCTCTCGCTAAAGCCTTGGCGAAGCCTGATCCTGGCTCGCCCACGAGCCGGATCTAGCCTCCTCACGGGGTACCGATGCACCATAAGACGTCACTCCGGCCTGCCCCCGTTGATCGCGAATTCCTGTCTGCCGGTGGGGAAATGGGGTCACGGATGCGGGCGCACGACTGGACGACCTCTCCCCTGGGGCCGCCGGAAGCTTGGCCGCAATCCCTGCGCACCCTGGTGCGCCTGATGCTCAATGCCAAGCAGGCGATGTTCATCGCCTGGGGCCCTGAACTCGCCTTCCTGTACAACGACGACTACGCCCCGATCTTCGGCGCCAAGCATCCTGAGGCTCTGGGGCAACCCTTTGCAGAGGTCTGGTCGGACATCTGGGGGCAGATCACGCCGCTTGTCGACCAGACGCTCGCGGGACAGGCGAGCTGGCATGAGGATCTTCTCATCCCCATGGAGCGGTACGGCTACCGGGAAGAGGCTTGGTTCAGTTTCTCCTATTCTCCCGTTCATGATGAGAGCGGGGCCGTGGCCGGCATGTTCTGTGCGGCCATCGAGACGACAGGGAAGATCCTCAACCAGCGAGCCCTTCGTGAGAGCGAGGAGCGCGCGACAGGCGTGCTCAATGGAATGGACGAAGCCTTCATCCTGCTCGACCGCGAGTTCCGCATCCTCCAGATCAACACGGCGGGACTGCGGCTGGACACCCGGCCGGAGACTGAGATTATCGGGCGCCGTCACTGGGAGGTCTGGCCAGGAACAGAGGATACGCCGCTCGGCCAGTTCTACAAGCAGGCGATGGCCGATCGGGTGCCGATGCGAACGGAGAACCGCTATGTCTGGCCCGACGGCCGGGAAGCCTGGACCGAGATCCGGGCCTATCCAAGCCCAGACGGCTTGGCTGTGTTCTACCGGGATATCACCGAGCGCAAGATCGCCGAAGATCGCCTCCACGAAGCGGAGGACCACTACCGCCACACAGTCGAGCTTAATCCGCAGGTCACCTGGACGGCAGCGCCGAATGGGCAACTCGACCGTGTGGCTCACCGTTGGCAGGACTGGACCGGCACTTCCGGGCTGGGGGAGACCTGGACGCAGGCCATGCACCCTGAGGATCTGGAACCGTCCCTGAAGGCATGGACCCATTCAACATCCACCGGGGAGACCTACGACATCGAGCACCGGGCTCGCATGCGCTCGGGCGAATACCGCTGGATGCACTCACGCGCCTTCCCGCGACGGGGCCCGTCCGGAGAAATCGTCAAGTGGTACGGCACCACGGAGGATATTCATGAGCGCAGGGCCGCCCGGGAGGCTCTCCAGGAAGAGACGCGCTCCCTGGAGATTCTGAACACCGCCCTCGCGGTCGTTGCGTCCGAGCTTGATCTCGACGGGCTGGTACAGCGGGTGACCGATGCGGGCGTCGAGCTGACAGCGGCGCAATTCGGCGCCTTCTTCTACAACGTCGAGAACGCGGCAGGCGAGAGCTACATGCTCTATACGATCTCCGGTGTTCCGCGCGAGGCGTTCGCCAAGTTTCCGATGCCGCGCAACACGAAGGTGTTCTCTCCGACGTTCAGCGGGGAACGCATCGTACGCTCGGACGACATCACCCAGGATCCGGCCTATGGTCACACAGACCCGCATCGCGGCATGCCGCCCGGCCATCTGCCCGTCCGCAGCTATCTGGCTGTACCCGTGGTCTCCCGATCGGGAGAGGTGATCGGCGGGCTGTTCTTCGGACACGAACAGACCGGTGTTTTCGATCAGCGTTCCGAGCGCTTGGTGTCCGGGCTTGCCGCAGAAGCTGCAGTGGCTATCGACAACGCTCGCCTGTTCCAGAAAGCTCAACGCGAGATCGAGGAGCGGCGGCGTGCCGAAGAGGCCTTGCGCCGCCTGAATGAGACCCTGGAGGCCCAGGTCGAGGAACGGACCCGTGAACGCGATCAGATCTGGCAGCTCAGCACCGACCTGATGGACGTATGCCGTTCGGATGGAACCCTGCTTGCCGTCAATCCGGCCTGGACCACAATGCTCGGCTGGACCGAGGAGGAGTTGCTGGCGAGCAACTTTCTCGGCCTCATTCATCCCGATGATGTCGAGAGCACACTCGCGGAACTTGCACATCTGGAACAGGGGGCACAGACCTTCCGGTTCGAAAATCGCTTTAGGACGAAAGACGGCAGCTATCGCCTGGTCTCCTGGACCGCAGTGCCCAAGGAGGGACTGTTCTATGCGATCGGTCGCGACATCACGGCCGAGCGGGAAGCCACGGAGGCATTGCGTCAAACCGAAGAGGCGTTGCGGCAGTCGCAGAAGATGGAAGCGGTGGGCCAGCTCACGGGCGGCATCGCTCATGACTTCAATAATCTTCTGACGGGGATCGTCGGCTCCCTCGACATGCTGCGCACGCGTGTCTCACAGGGCAGGCTGGACACGGTCGATCGGTATATTACGGCTGCCACCACATCGGCTAACCGCGCGGCTGCGCTCACCCACCGCCTGCTGGCCTTCGCACGTCGCCAGCCGCTTGATCCCAGGCCGGTGCAGGCGAATGCGTTGGTCGCCTCCCTCGAGGACCTGTTCCGGCGCACGGTCGGCGAAACGGTGACCCTCGAGGTGGTGCTCGCCGGTGGGCTTTGGCCCACGTTATGCGACCCGAACCAGCTTGAGAGCGCACTTCTCAATCTCGTCATCAACGCCCGCGACGCCATGCCGGACGGGGGGCGCCTGACAGTCGAAACCTGCAACGCGCATCTCGACGACACCTACATCGCCGCGCAGCGGGACGTGAAGCCGGGCCAGTATGTCTGCATCTGCGTGACTGACACCGGCACAGGCATGCCGCCCGACGTTATCGAGCGCGCGTTCGACCCGTTCTTCACGACAAAGCCGTTGGGTCAGGGCACCGGACTTGGATTGTCGATGGTGTATGGGTTTGCACGCCAGTCCGAGGGCCACGCCCGGATCTACAGCGAAATTGGCCAGGGTACCACGATCAAGCTTTACCTGCCGCGCTACAGAGGCGAGACGCAAGCCGAGATCGAAGCTTCGACCCTTGCTGAGGCGCCGCGGGCGCAGTCCGGCGAGACCGTGCTGGTGGTGGAAGACGAGCCGGTGGTGCGTGGCCTCATTCTCGAGGTGCTGGAGGATCTCGGCTACCGCACCCTTGAAGCGGTGGACGGACCAGAGGGCCTCAAGATCCTTCAATCCAAGCGGCACATCGACCTTCTCGTCACGGATGTCGGCCTCCCTGGGCTGAACGGCCGCCAGCTGGCGGATGCAGCCCGGGGAATGCGCCCGAATCTCAAGACGCTCTTCATCACCGGCTATGCTGAGAATGCCACTCTGGCCGCGGGGTTCCTCGAGCCCGGGATGCAGATGATCACCAAACCGTTCGCGGTGGACGCTCTCGCGCAGAAAATCCGGTCGATCATCAAGGATGAATGATGCACGTACCCCCCAAAACCTGACTTGATGTGGAGGGCATCACGTGTCTTTCGAGACGAGCGTCCCTTTGAGCAGACGGACCAGCGTTTCGGGATGAACGGGCTTACCGATGAACAACGCCCCTTCAGGGAGTTCGCCAGACTTGGGGGCAGCCCGTCCTGAGACGATCAGAACGCCGATCTCGTGCCGGCTGGCCCGAACTTGTCGGGCGAGCTCGAAACCGTTGATGCTGCCACGTGGCATTTCCACATCCGTCACCATCCCCTGGATGTCTGAGACGGCCTTCAGAACCTGTAGCGCTTCATCCGCATGGACGGCCTCGATCACCTTGAAGCCTGCATCTTCCAGAACGTCGACGAGCGTCATCCGGACGAGTGCCTCATCTTCAACAACCAGAATGAGGGGGCGTGAATCATGTTTCGGGCTAGCCATGCCCGACGAAAGAGGAATCAACGGTCTTTGTTCCTAATGCCAAGATCTCAAACGACACTCACTAGCTAGGCATGCTCGGATCAAGGTCACCCCTTGACTGCAAGAATGTTCGAGAATCGGCATCCAGCCCATTCGAGCACCAGCGGAGAGCAAGGGGTCCTGATTCGCACAAGAAGCCGCCCCATAGATCGCGCTAGTCCGAGCAAACTCGGCAGGAACGAGGCTATCGGGCCTTTCGAGCCTTGCAGCGAGACAGCACGATGGCATCCCGGCTGGGGATCAGCGATCCATCGAGAAGGGTACGGGCACGTGTGTCAGGTTCCCCTGCCTCCATGCCATCCGAGCACGAATGAGCATGGTATCTCAGGTCCAGTAGAGCACCTGCGCCTCAGGGAGCCGGATCGGCAGCTCGGCCATGAAGAAGCCGCGCATCTGCTCCATGACCTCAGGCTGATAGACATACTTGAGAGAGCCGAACTTCGTGCGCTTTTGCGCCCGTGTGTCTTCGTCCATCTCGAGACTTGAACCCGGATACCAGCTCGTCAGAACCTCTTTCGATCCAGCCGTGAAGCGATGCGTGATCAACTCGATGGTGAGGTCCGCCCCAGGCACGCTGCCGAGGGTCTCGGACGCGAGGTTAAGGAGGGATCGATACTCCTCCTGCCAGCCCTGCACCGGCATGATGGGCGCGATCGTCAGCCCGATGCGATAACCCGCCTCCGCCATCCGGCGCGCAGCCTGCAGGCGCGCCAGGAGGCCTGCCGCGCCGCCTTCAAGGCGTACAAGCGACGGAGCGTTGACCGACACGCGCATCCGTGTGTTCTTGTTGTGGTCGAGCTTGAGAAGCGGTCCCACCGCATCGAACTTGGTGGTGAAACGCAGTTGAACGGCGGCGTCGAGCTGCGCGAAGAATCCAATGGCTTCGCCGAGAGAGCCCGTCAGGTGCTCGATGCCGAGCGGGTCGGTGTAACAGGAAGCCTCGAACGTGGTCCCCTCATGCCGCCGTCCGGCAGACCTGGAGGTGACGGCCCCGCGATCGATATGGCGCTCTGCGGCGCTCAGAATCTCTGGGAGATTGGCGTAGACTCGCGTGACAGGTGGACCGGCGAGACTGCCGGCAAGATAGCAGTACTGGCAATGGGCCGGGCAGCCTTCCGCCAGATCAAGCCGCCAATCCGCGCTCGGCGGAATGGGCTGCAGACGCAATTTGGTCGGCGGTGCGACGACAATCGCGAGCGTGTTCTTGGCGTCCACATAGGCGCGCCGAGGATCGTCGCCTGCAAGGCCCGCGAGACGGTTGGCCTTCAGGCGCACGATTTCGCAGTCCAGAGCTTCCGCCCGCGTGAGCATGGCATGCCCGTGCTCCCATTCGAGCGCAGCAGGTGTGACGAGCACGCGCTTGGGCTTCCAGAGCTTCGGCCGGTGCCTGTCGAGCAACGGCTTGACGTCTGGGCTGCCTGATCTGTTCGAATGAGAATCCGCCGGGACAACATCCATGTCGATCATGTGGGCAGCCAAGGACTTCGATCCAAAGTGGCAGAGCGCCGCGGGGCCCGAACCGTCTGGGAAGCGGCCGAGATGTCCGTTGGCGCACAGCACGTGTCGGAGAGCTATTTGTCCATGCGCTCGACGTCCGGCACCGCCCGGTCCGAGCGTTGCAGAGCCCATGTCAGGCCGCCCGGTCGGCGCCTGCCTCCATGGGAATTGTCATCGTGCAGCAGACCCCTCCCCGCTCGAACCGGAGGTCGAGCTGCCCGGCCAGCTCTCGGGTGACCGTCTGCTCCAGCAGGCGTGAGCCGAACCCTCGAACCGGCTGCACCTCAGGGACGGGGCCATCCAACTCGCACCAGTCGACGGTCAGAACGGTCCCGCCCCCTGATGTGTCGACTTTCCAGTCGACCTGAACCCGTCCTCGCTCGGATGAAAGGGCTCCATGCTTGGCCGCGTTGGTAGCGAGCTCGTGGAAGGCCATCCCCAGCACCACCGCGACCCGTGCCGAAAGATCGACCTGCGGCCCACCGATTCGGACGAGGGACAAGGGTGTGAGATAAGGCCCGAGCTCCGTCTCAAGGATGGCCCTGAGGGAAGCCCCCTCCCAGTGCGTCTCGTTGAGCAGGTTGTGGGTGCGCGAGAGGGCCAGCAGCCGTTCCTGGAAGCGCTCCTGCGCCACCTTTGGTGGCACGCCGGGACGAGCGGCCTGCCAGGCCAGGGACTGCACGGTGGCCAGGGTGTTCTTCACCCGGTGGTTCAACTCGTCGATGAGCAGCTTCTGGCGCCGATCCGCCTGCCGGCGCTCGGTAATGTCCTCCACCACACGCACGGCGTACAGGAACGTGCCGTCGCCATCCCGCACCGCCGTGCTGGTCACGCGGGCCCATCCGCTGCTGCCGTCCTTGCGCCGGAACTTGCTTTCCGTGGTGTAGGTGTTCAGCTCGCCGGCGACTTGGCGCGCGAACAGCTCCAAATCATGTTCGCGGATCTCTGGGTCGGTCACATGACCGAAATGCTTTCCGATCAGCTCGTCGCGGCTGTGGCCGGTCAATTGACAGCGAGCTTCATTGACCGAAATGAAGTGCCCGTCCCTGTCCACCTCGGTGATGCCGACCGCAGCGTTCTCGTGCGTGGCACGAAGGCGAGCCTCGCTGGCCCGCAGGGCAGCCTCTCGCGTGCGAAGCTCCGCTGAGGCCGAGGCAAGCGCCTGTGCCACCCGGTCGGCCTCCGCTAGTCCGCTCCCATGGGCTGTTACGGGCGCGCCGCGTCCCATCCTGTGGGCGATGGTTGCCAATCCCTCCACGGGAGTCGCAATGCTGCGCCCGACCCGCCACGCCATGGCGACACCGCCGGCAAGAAGCAGCCCTCCGGCAGCGCTGAGATAAAGGGCGAACCGCCAGGCGGGGGCCGTGATCTCCGTCTGCGGCACGGCCACGATGGTCGACCAGCCCGATCCCGGCGAGCGGGAGAGGGCAACCACCGTCGGCACGCCATCGAGGGAGACACTTTCCCACACGCCCTGGCTCACCCCGGTCTGAACACGTGCGACACCGTCCGGGGGAGCAGGCTTCCCGGCGAAACGCGCCGCGTCCCGGCTGCGCGCCACGACCGTGCCGTTGCGATCCATAATCGTGCCGATCCAGGATGGCGGCAGACCCTGATCGGCCAGGATGCGGCTGACCCTCTCGGCGAGCATGATGACTGAGACGAAGAGCTCGGAACCCTCTCGGGTGGTCACAAGGGTATCGACGGCGACGGCCGGCTGCTTTGCCGCGGTCCCCAGAAACAGGTTGCTGATCCTGATCGTGCCCGGGACAAGCCCTTTTCGATAGGTATTGTCCGGGATGATCGGCAGGGGGCTGCCGGGTGGGAGCAGGGTATTGGCGAGTTGCTTCTCATCATCCGCGACGACAACCCAGGTGCCTGGGAGACGGATCGCAGCGCGCGCTCGCGCGTCAAAGGCGGCGTAGTCCTTCTCAAGGAGCTGTGGGGACGTCGACAGGGCCCAAAGCAGCGCCTCCGCTTGCCCGAACTGGCGGTCGACAACCAGCGAGAGCGCGCGGGCGGTTTCCTGGAGGTGCTTCTCGACCTCATGCCGATCATGGCGGTATCCCGCATAGACGGCGATCCCGGCCGCCGCGAGGGCTGGGATTACCAGGACAAGTGTGAGAAGGACCAGGCGCGAGCGCAAAGACGGGAGCCACGAGCGTGCAAGCATCCGGAGCCCTCGCTCGCTCGAGGCTGACAGGGACTTGCCCACGATGTGCTCGCTCCCGCTGGGGACGTCATGACGTTGGATCGATGGCGCAGGCCAGAGCAACGGCCATGTCCTGCCCCGAGCCATCACCCCAGCTTCTCTAAAACCAACTCCTGTGGGCGTGGCCCCAGAGCGCAAGGATGACGGACGAGGATGGGTATGTAGGACAATTCTGCCAAACAGCCAAGGCAGCGTCAGACACAAGTGCAGGGCCGTGACGACGGGACCCCGCTTCTGCCGCGAGCTGACTTGCGCTCTCTGGCAAAGTGACCTCGCCCGTCAACCCAGCTTGGCCGGGTCTTCTCACCATTCACGGCCGGCCCTCACTCCGCGGCAATCGGAACGGCCTGCTCGTCTCCTCCTTCATCGGGCTCGCTCCGGAGGGACAGCTGCCCTCTCTCGGTCCAGAGGACCACCGCCAGGCATGCCGCACCGAGGCAGAGATAGCCCGCGCTGAGAGGCACGACCGTGCCGTTGAAGGAACGTCCGATGAAAAATCCGAACAGAGCTCCGACCAGCGTGGTGTAGGACCCGATGAAGGACGAAGCTGTGCCCGCAATGGCAGCCAGGGGTGCCATCGCAATCGAATTGAAGTTCGGCACCGTGAGGCTGTAAAGGAACTGGTTGAGAGCGAATATCGCTGCGAACAGAAGCAGGGGCGGCCGGCCGCCGTAGAGAAGCGCCACGCCCAGCTGTACAGCTGCAACAAGCGTGAAGCCGCAAAGGCCGATATGCGACAGACGGCGCATTCCCAGACGCTGCACAAGCCTCGCGTTCGTAAACGAGGCCGCTCCCATGAAGGCCGCGATACACCCGAAGACCAGAGGGAAGAGCGCTCCAAGCCCATAGACCTCCGTCTCGAAAATCTGCTGTGCGGACCCGATATACGCCATGAGACAGCCCATCATGAGGGCGACGCCCGTCGCATAGCCGATGCTGACCCGCGTGGAGACCGTGACTTTGACCGCGGATGCGATCTGGTCGAAGGAGAACGGCCTGCGATATTCCGGATGGAGGGTTTCCGGCATGCGGATGGAGAACCACACCGCCACCAACACGGCAAAGCCCAGGATGGTCGCGAAGATCATGCGCCACGTGCCCAGGAGCAGGAGAAGGCTGCCCGATGCGGGCGCGAGCATCGGCACGATGATGAAAACCATCATGGTGATCGAGAGAACGCGTGCCATCTCACGGCCTGCGAAGCGATCCCGGATGATCGCCACCGTCAGCACGCGAGTAGCAGCCAAGCCGGCACCCTGAACGGCGCGTCCGATCAGCAGCATGTCGAAGCTCGTGGCTGTCGCTGCGATGAAGCCTCCCAGGAGGTAAACGGCCAGCCCGATCATCAGCGTGGGCCGCCGACCGATCGTATCCGAGACAGGGCCATAGACCGTCTGCATGACGGCAAAGGGCACCATGTAGGCCGTGATCAGCATCTGGAGATCGTTGGGATCGGCGATCCCGAAATCGGACTGGATCGGCCCGAAGGCAGGAAGCAGGTTGTCGATGGACAGAGATCCGAGGCTCATCACAAGGGCAATGAGGAGCACGAACTCATGCAAGGACGGGAATCGGGTGTGGCCGCTCTGGGATGGGCCACCGGCAAACGGAGACATTGCAAAACTTTCCGCGACAGGTGTTTCCGCCGCCTGGGGGCATTCGTCATGCGAAATGCATGGAAGCGCTGATCTCGGGCATGGACCAAGGACTGAGAATGAAAGGGAAAGCTTAACCTGGAGATGGCGGGAAGACCCGCTGAACCTGCATCTGAGGGCGTTTCAGCATCCGGTTCCCCTCGTGAAGTCGTTTGATTACCGGCTATCAACCACGAGAGCAGGAGAGGGTTTCATAAGGAATGCGGGCCATGACCGGAAAAACCATGTTCCGCCTATCGCGAAGAGAGCTCGAAATGGGAGCGGTCCATGTCTTTGAAGCCGTGGAAGTGACCGCCCCAGCGGATGGGCACGCCCAGCGCTGCGGCGGCCTTTGCGACGGCTTCCGCAATCCGGGTCTGGACACCCGGATCAAAGTAGACGCGGCCGTCCTGGTCGAGCGGCCACAAGTCCACCGCGTCGCCGGTGCGGTGCGGGCTGCCCTGGGTTCTCGACCAGCCCCAAGCCACCGCCTTGCGCTGAAGCTTGGCGTCGCGCTTGCCCGAGCCGATGACGAAGGTCAACCTGGGGTTATCGGCCTGCACCTTGAGGATAACCCTGGCTAGAACCGGGTTGAGGGCGCGAATGTTGGCCTCGTGGTGCCCTATCGGGTCTGGGTTCCAGGTGCGGAACATCGCCAACTGATCACGGCCGAGGTCATCTCTCGCGGGGATCCTCGCATAGACCCCACCCGGCCCGAGGTGCGGGTTGAGCCTGGCGTCGGGCGGCCGCTCGGACTCGTCACTCAGGCCGACCTGTGCCCTGGCGTCCGGGCAAAAGCTGAACAGCAGGAGGATGAGAATTCTGGCGAAGAGAGGATGGACCTGTCGAAGCATCGTAGCCTGATGGATTGCAGCCCCATATTGCCAAAGAATGGCAAAGCTCGTCGACCCCTCGGCGTCATCCCGAATCGACAGCGGAAACAAGGAGTGCCTGGCGGAAACCGCGCCGTGGCGCAGGATGGAAGCTTGATGACAGACGTCGAGCCTGGCTCGTCACCGGAGATCAGGGCGCCGGGCCCGAGGGCCACGTGCAACAGGCCTTATGATCTGAGGGTCTCCCTCGCGCTCAGCACCGCCTCCACCAGTTTAACGATGCTCCGTTGGATGTTGCTGTCCTCGACACTGGCGAACAGCTCGATCAGCTTGGCACCGTGCGGATTGCTCGCGACCAAATGGAGCACGTTGTCGTTGGCGTTAAGCAAGGCATTGCGCCCCAGCAGGCCGTCGAAGAAATAGGTTACATCGACTCCCAGGATCAGCCCGATTTCATGGAGGCGGCCGGCGCCAATCCGGTTGATCCCCTTCTCGTACTTCTGGATCTGCTGGAACGTCAGCCCGAGAGCGTCCGCCAGCTTCTCCTGACTCATGCCCAGGGCGATGCGCCTCAAGCGGATCCGTTTGCCGATGTGACGGTCGGCTTCATTCGGTGACTTCTGCATTTGCCCCTTAGCCCTGCACGACTTCAGTGCAGGACGCTCGAGCGGATTGGGGCGCAGAAGGACAGAAGGCGACCGACATCGGCGGTCAGTCGCTCCCGGTCTTCCCGAGGCATGGCGGCGATGCGTTTGGCCACATAGGCCTGAATCTGCCCCCAGTCATCGCCATAGCGTTGCACTGCCTCGTGGCATAGCTCAGCCAGGGTTGCGGTCCTAGGACTATCCTGTCGGGTCATCACCCGCTCCCGTTCAACACTGATGTAGAACCGTCATACATCTCAGCATCTTCAGAATTCCCGGCCTCTCGTGCTCCCTATCTGCACTCTTCAGGCAGATCAAAGGCCCCGCCATGGATCAGGAACCATCCCGCATCCGCCGTCACGACAATCTAATCCGGGTCGAGGTCGTCACGACCGCAGAGCAGCTCCTTGATGCCCATGCGATCCGGGCGATCTGCTTCATGGAAGAGAATGGAGTCTCGGCCCGGCAGACCTATGACGGCAACGACTACCAGGCGACCCACATCATCGTTTACGCCGGCGATGAGCCGATCGGAACGGCCCGGATCCGCTGGTTCAAAGACTTCGCCAAGATGGAGCGCACCAGCTTCCGCAAGACTTGGCGGGATCCGCGGGTGATCAAGCGATGTGCCGAATTCATCTTTGAGCATATCAGCCGCAAGGGCTACGATTGTGTGATCACCCATGCCAAGCCTCTTCATGCTCGCCTGTGGCGGCGGATGCTGGGCTTTATGCCGGCGCCGGGCAAAGACCCTCTCTATTTCGAGGGGCATGACGAGCCCTATGTCGAACTCGTCAAGCATCTTACTCCTCCCGAAAACGCCATCACGCCTTCCTCCGATGCCGCCATTCTCTTCCGCATCGAAGGGCATTGGGATGTCCACTCCGAGTTCGAGGTCGTCGGATCATGACCTTCAATGGATCCCCTGCCCTCCCGGATTTGAACAACGCTGACGCAGGCGTCATCATGGACTATTTCCAGTCTTACCTCCAGCAGGTGGTGACCCTGCATTCGGCCACGTTCCAGAAGCTGCTGTTCGAGGCTGACGGGGTGCCGCTCGAAATGGCCGAATTGTTCGAGGACGTCGGCAATACCTACATCGGCATCTCGGAAAGCATCAGCCGGCTTCATCTTCAACGCCGGCATTCACAGATTGAAGAGCAGCTTGATGCCGCTATCGAACCGACTCTGCGGCGGATCGAGGCGCAGTCGCGGGGCAAACCAAGGATTCGCCGGCCCAAACATCTCACACAGCCAGTCAAAGACTAAGCGGACGGGCCGTGCGTTCAGCCGCTCGGTCAGAACAAGGGCGTACATCGGGACCGAGATCGTGACATCGAGCTCCAGCGGAACCGCGTTCGGCTCAAGAATGGTGTAGCTGCCGAGAAGCCCGATTCCCAGCCCCGCCTTGACGAGCATGCCATAGGCCATCGAGTTGTCGCAGAAATGGGCGACCTGACCTTGCGAGACGACCCCGTTCCAGGGCGCCCACAATCCTGTGTTGGCCGAGTAGAACTCGGACTGCAGGAAGAGATGCTGAACCAGGTTCAGGCGCGTCGGGATTCCATATTGCTGGATGTAGGACTTCGCCACGATCGGGATGAAATGCAGGTATCCCAGCTTCTGCATGGAAATGTCAGCGGCCTCAATCGGATTGAAGCCGATCATCATGTCCGTCTGATTATCCCGCAGGCTCACCACATTGGCCGGGCTTTTGAGATGGAGCTGGATCTTCGGATGTTCTGCCGCGAAGGCAGAAGTGCCGGGCGCCACGAAAAAGGTGTTGAGACCGTCCGTGATGCTGACCCGTACGACGCCCTCGGCGTCCTTGGTCTCAGCTCTCAAATCATTGGTGAGCGCGAAGAGGGAGTGATCAAGGGCTGTCAGGGCCTGTGCCAAAGCCTGCCCCTTGGGCGTGAGCTTCACCCCGTGCTGGGTCGGAACGAAGAGCTGCGACCCCATCAGGTCCTGAAGCCGTTTGACTTGGCGGCTGACCGTCGGCTGGCTGGTGTTGAGGATCTCGGCGGCCCGATTGAATGATTTGGCTTTGGCGACGGCCAGGAACACCCGCAGCTCGCCCCAGAACTGTCCGCTCAGAATGTTCTCGTTGTCCAGTGGAGAACGGACGAGATTGCGCTGGTCAGGGTCGAAAGGCCTCATATTCACTGACGGTGTCCGTTCCAAAACGAGGACCGATGCTACACAACTTATGAGACAGTTCAATCAGGACACTAAACTTAACGTAAGGGAAGGCATCGGCAATGCGACACTCCTTAGGTCACGTCTCTTCGCTTATGCGACGCTCAAAAACGTAACAAATTCCTCTGTGTTGTCGCAGAACCTTTCAAACTCAAGGCCTTTGAGCCTCGCCAATATCAAAGGGTTCACGGCGTATCGTTCCGTTTCAGCCAAGCTTTTTGCTTCGCCACAGATGTATCTCGCAATTGTCACGACTTTAAGTTTTCGATCCCTCGGGTTGCTTGGATCGGACGCTGCAAGTGCAATATACTTCTGATATGTCACGGGTCCTGCGGAAAACTCACCAGCTTAGCATCGACTTTAACAATTTTGTCACCAGATAAGATATTGCCTGTAACGATAAAAAATTTGATTAATACGATTATTGGTGGTTTTGATAATCAGAGACATGGAATGAAGACCTCACAGAGACTATTTTTCTTTAACGATAATAAACCTTTATTTTATGATCTTCGAATATAGCTTGCTTCAAGATCGTCGCCAAGAGTATCGATATTGGCCCTGGAGACTTCGTTCTAGCGTAAGACTGTGAAGATATTACCGCCGAGTAACCAAGCGGCTGTGCCGAGCACACCGATACCGAATGCTCCAAATCGCATATGATGCCGATGTAAACCTCCAAGCGCATGCTAGTCGGGAAGCTGGGCTGTGTGAACCGAGCCAGCTTAGCGAGTTGTCGTTTCTCCTCCAGGTCAGCCGCCCACAATGGCCCTTATGTGGGGGCCGAAGGGCCAAGGCTGAGCTCCTTCTGGGGTTTTGCAGGACAGTCGGAGGACGCATGCTCTGCCCACGTCCTCACAGAAAGTCGTCGTTTGGGGATCTAGACTGATGTCGTCCCGAACAGATAGGCCAGGCCATCCGAGGCTTTGGGCTTTTGAACGTACAGCGCCGCAAGCATGCCGCTGCTTGGTCTTCCAGAGTCAAGCTGCACCCAGGCGTCCCGGTCTCCAGGCTGATCCACCGCCCAGGCATCACTGCCGGTCTGCGCCGAGGTCATGACCTCAGGACGATCGATGAACGCGAAGAATGTGGGATAGGTTCGTCCTCTGTCCGTTCGAGAATCAGCGAAGGTGATCCCCTCCTCGAAGTTCAGCCGCGCATCGCGGCATCCGCGCGACGTCCAGATCCTGGTTTCCCCTGCCGGGGTCCTTGCTAGAAGACAGGGTCCAAACCCTCCCAGGCGCGTGCCTTCTCGAGATTGCCCGGTAGGTACGTGACGCTCATCCCATTGCCGTTTTCGTCCGTGATGTAGCCGAACACCGGAGTGCCGTTATTGGCGCGAATGTGGTTCTCGAACCAGATCTCGACGCCCTTGTGATCGGTCAGCTTGACGAACTCGTCGAAGGTGATGCCGCTCTCGGTGGGAGCACTGTCGTATTTCGTGATGACGGCGAAGGTCTTCATGGTGCTGGTGAACTCGCGCGACTTGGTGATCTTCGTCTCCCAGTTGTCGCTGCCGTTGGTGTCCGTCTCGGTGACGATTGTCAGGGAATCGTCGTTGACGATCTTGTGGTAGTGGACCGTACCGTCATCGTAGCGCTTCTCCTCCGATTCCCAGTCTTCCCCGTTGAAGTCCCAGGTCAGTTTGTTGATGAGCTTATTGCCGTCATAATGTTTGTTCTCGACCTTGTTCTTGAAGTTCGGGCCACGCCATTCCTGGATGTGCTTGGTCCATTCCTCGGTACCAGTCAGATCGCGGACCTCGACGGTCTTATGATCGCCATAGATCGTCTCGATCCGACCAATCACGCCGTTGACGGTCGTGGTGATCCGCTCGGCCCACGGCTGAGCCTGATCGACGTCCCACAGATGCACCGTCTTCTGGGTGCCGGTGACGACGTGCTGATAGTACATGATGCCGCCGGCGTTGGTGCGCGTCTCGCGTTCGTCGAAGGCGGCGCCGCCTTTCCACTCGCGGTAGATATGGCGCTGCCCATCGTACTGCTCCCACTCGGTAAGCCGCGTGCTGCCGCTGTAGAGCGTCTCGCGCCAGTCCCAGGTCTGGCCGGACCAGTTCCACTCCTTGACCGTACGCGTGCCGTTGTCGAACCAGGTCTCGAGCCTGGTCTCCCGCAGCAGGCCGTCCCGGGTCAGTTCCGTCCGCGTCCATGGCTGTCCGCTGTAGTCCCAGCCGCACTCGACGATCCGCTCCTGTTCGACGGTCGGGCCGTAGTATTTGTAGATCTGCCAAGTCTTGTTGTTGGCAGCGTCGCGGTGCTCCTCGAAGGTTTCCCATTCCTGCCCGGGCGCCTACGCGGCGTTGACCTTGTCGCGGTAGTTGTGGCCGTCCTGATCGTAATCCTTGCCCCCGGCAAGACTGGAGCCGTCGTCGTGGACGATGGTCTCGATCAGCACTCGTTTCGCGGTGTCGAGCTCCCTCACGTTTTCGAACAGAACTGAGTAGTGTTGACGTCCTGGTGGCGTCCCACCACGGGCGCGAGAACGGCTTCTGCCTCGATGTATTCAAATACCGCAGGCCGCGAGCGATTGTCATTTCCGATAAGCCGATCGTCCATGACACCCAGCTTACAATTCCGGACTATAGGGCAATGACCCAGGCTCTTGGAGCCATAGTGCGTACGACAGGCAAGCGGCGGCACGTTCTGACAACCCGCCGTGATGGTTGGATCCAATTCACAGTTCTCAACGACGGCGACTTCTACATCGACACCGAGTATAACGGATGACGGCTCCTGCTAATCGCTCGATCAAATCTGTGAACATGGCATGGCTGGTGATGCTAGCCGTGTTTGACATGTTTGTCGTGACGCTACTCGTGGCACCTGAAACGATCGAAGGTGCCACACTATCTACCCTGGGAGTCATGCGCGGGGTTGGCACTGCCGTTCTGCTTGTCGTGGTTCTAATATTAACGGGTCTACTATCCCCTAACATCAAGTCTGCCCGAAAAGTGGTCCCGTCGAAACGATCAGCTTCGTGAGCCTTCCATCCTGAACTGCGTCTCCAATAGGGATCTGCTAGTACACGCCTCGGAATTCCAGCATCTCTCTGAAACCGGTACTCAAGTTTTGCCGGAAGCGCTCGAACCAGTTCCGGTAAGCTTGATCGAGCTTGGGAATATCCATCTGGAAGTTAGAAAGGTTCGATTCTGTAAGCGTCGGGATTCAAAGTAATATCAGCGCGAGGCTTGTCACCACCGACCATGTCTTGACGTCTTTTGTGAACCTATGAAACGCCAAAGCTGCATAAAACTGAAACGTGTCCTCTCCAGGAGTGCCTAACCGGGCGAGGTGGTATGATACTTTCGTATGGTCGCTGGAGACACCTTCAATGTAATTTTCGGGATCATAACCAGTGTACGTGCCCCAATGAGTGACGTCGGCTGCCATGCCGCCGACGCCAACGAGAGACAGCGATCGATGAATTGTCAGATCGCCATCATCGATCTTGCTTTTTTGCTCATCCGAGAAGTTCAGGAGGATGTGGCCGTCACTGTCTCCGCTAGGGACAATGCTGATCCTTGAATATTTAGGCCGCAGGCCCACGCTATTACAGCGTGACCTGCCTCGTGATAGGCAATGACTTCGAGTCTATCTCTTGCCATAGATACCCCTAAGGCAGCTTAGGCCACCCAATCTCAAGGCCGCGGCCCTCAAGACGGCCGCACCGGCCATCGCGGCGGCAAGCGATGAGGTGATGTAGAAGAACCCCTCGTAGCCGTACGTCGCGACCAGTGGTGTGCTCAGGAGAGGCGAACAGAACTGGCCGATGAATACGGAAGCTGCCAGAACACCGCCTGCCGCTCCCCTCCGCCGGATGGGAGCAAGTTCCAAAGCAAGGGTCACGAAGCTCGGCGAGACCAATGCATAGCCTGCGCCGATGGCCGCGGCTGCAACGAACCATGCCAAAGGCGTCGCCGCCAGGGCCAGCAACACGAACCCAAGCGCCATCACACCATAGCCCAGGGCGAAGACGGCAGCGTAGCCGATGGCCCGCTGGACCCGACCATACAGGAGCGCAAGGCTGCCGCCGGAGAGCATCAAGATGCCGAGCGCTGAGCCGGTCATCACTGGGCTGCTGCAGCCTGCCACTGCGAAGAAAAACGACAATTGGGTTGGCATGACGAAAAAGATCATGTTCGTCACGGCCTGGAGTAGCACGAGCAGCGCGAAGGCGAGGCTCCATGATGAAGGATCGGAGGAACTCTCCTCCAGACGGGCATGGGGAGCGGACGAGGTGCGTTGCGGATCGACAATGACCTTCCACATCAACGGCAGGAAGACTGCGGCAACTCCATAGATGACGAAGGGCAGACGCGGCGAGATCGCCGCGAACCATCCCGCGAGCGAGATGAACACGAGCCCCCCGAAGTTCCGAGCTGATATCTGAATTCCTGACAACGCGCTCCGCTCGTCCCCAGTGAAGTAGTCGCCAATGAGCGCGGTCTGCGCCGTCATGATAAGAGCGACAGCCAGTCCCAGTACCAGACGGCTGGCAAAGACGGTTGGGAGGTCGGGAAGGAACAACCCCGCGCATCCGGCGATCACGAAGAGAACGACCCCGGCGAGGAGCATCCGCCGCCGACCGTACCGATCAGCGACGAGACCGGCGAACGGCGCGAAGATAGCGACGCTGATTGAGGGCGCCGGCACCAGCAGGCGTACCAGCATCCCCGCGTTGGGGTCTTCCCCGAACAGGCGTTCCAGCCCGGGGAGCGCGGGACTGATCGTGGCATTGGCCATGGTCGTGAGCGATGCTGCCATCAGCAGCGCGATTGCTCGCGGGTCTCTCCAGACCTGTGTCTGCCGCGGAATTGTGGTGCTAGCCATAACATGCCTCTTGCTCGAAGTGACGATTCGAGAGAGGCTACGACTTCAAGTCAACTTGAGGTCAAGCCTGGGAATGATGGATATTGGAGAGGTTGCCGAACGTTCGGGCGTGCCGCCCTCGACGCTGCGCTACTACGAGGAGATCGGCTTGATCCGCTCGATCAGCCGACATGGGTTGCGACGGCAATTCGACGCCGACGTTCTTCTGACGCTATCGCTGATCGAACTCGGGAAGACGGCAGGCTTCTCCCTCACCGAGATTGCGGGCATGTTCGGCAAGGACGGCCGGCCCGACATCCCCCGGGATCAGTTGCACGCCAAGGCGGATGATTTGCAGCGCCAGATGGCCGACCTACGGGTGTTGCGGGATGCGCTTCGGCACGTAGCCGAATGTCCCGCTCCGTCGCACCTGGAATGTCCAACCTTCCGCAAGCTCCTGAAGGCAGCAACCCGCAGGCGCGTCACCTGTCCGGCGTCTGGGCATCGGTTCGAATGAAGCGTCTCGGAAGCACGAAAGTCTGCTCGGGGACAGACGCGGCAGCTAGTCCCTGCCTGAGAATGTCTGCTTACCAAGCGATCTCGGACAGGCGAGGTCATCGGTGTCATAGGCGTCCTGAGTAGGGCCCCACCAACCGTCGCCTTCATAATTGCATTTCTGCACACGAAGTCCCCTACCCTCCCGGCCTGTCAATACCTCTCACAAGCGGCCGATTATGGGCAACTTGGAAGCTCGAGTTCCGGAATAACAGCCCCCTTCGGCCAAGCAGAAAGCCCCGCGAGCACGCGAAGGGCGCAACCTCCGCCGCGACCCGGGACTGTCTTGAGCGGCGGAAGCGAGCCCAGAGCTTCGCCGCCTACAGAATCTCACAAGATGGAGAAGCTGGCTGCGCTGAGCTGCGCATAGTTAGCGATCACGGCGAACTTGACCTGCGCCGCGCCGCCGGCCCCGTCGGCATCGTAGAACAGCTCGCCCGTCGTCTGGTTGTAGACGATGCGATGCTCCGCCGCCGTTGCCGCAGCCCCCAGCTTGAATGCCGC